>NZ_JBNDHT010000070.1:0-34440 GCF_056755115.1 Rhizobium sp. SVR5-2C
TATCAATCGCCGCGCGAGTTCATCAGCTCGCAATCTCAAACCTGAGCATGTCCGGTCTTTTGGGGGCTACTCCAATAGAAGAAGCTCGGACTTAGCAGGCATCACGAACGATTGTTGAGACTGTCGTCGGGCTGGAGGTCGAAGAGGATCTGATACCGATCTCACCGAGAACGTTTCGGCAATTGCCTGAGAGCCTAGACATGTAGGTTTCGCGTGTTTTTAGTCGGTCGACACCACTTGCCATGGCAGGTCAGGACTGGACAGTTGCCGTGAGAACGTCCACGTGTGGTGAACGTGAACGACCTTCTTGGGATCCCCTTCGATGATCGCATTCTCAGCCGATCGGGTACACTGGACAACTTCCGGGGAGAACAGGATCGTCACGTTGACGCTCTCGCGTTCAACGACGACACTTAAGATCACCGGTGAGGGCTCGTTGATCAGGATGAATTCCGAGGTCTCGCCCCGCGATTTGCGCGCCTCAATCTTATGCTCAAACGTTGCGAGGACAGTGGCGCCCAGCAGCGGACGCAATGTATCAAGATCACCCGCAATGAAGGCGCTAATCACTATTTCATAGGTGTTCGCTGCATAGCTTAGGAAGTCTTCAGCGATGAAGTCCGGATCGACATCGCGCAATGCTCGTAGCGCTGAACGCGGCAGCAAGGGTGTGCGCTCGTCATCCCGTGCCAACTCTTGCTTTGTGGTTTCGCCCAAATCGCTTGACGCCGCGTAGTTCTGTGAAAACAAGTTTATGAGCATCCAGTAGAACAGGACCAACGAAACAAAGTAGATCGTATTATTGAGGTTGATGGTCTCGGTCACGGGATTGCCTCCAACTGCTTTTCTGAAGGGATCCTCTCACTTGATGAGCGGGAGCGAAGAAGACTGGTGATATGATGGTGGAGACGACAGGCACCATTTCAGTGGCGTCAAATCCGCTAAGACGGTTGCTGAATTCCTAAAGGAAATCTTTGCCGCCGGCGCCAACGAACTCAGTACGAAAACCCTGAGCCCGTGCACGTTTGATAAATCGATCCGCGCTCAAGACGTCGACGATGATGCTTCCGCCCAGACAGTAACCGAACGGCTGACATAGTTCCTCGCGGACCCAAGCATCGGCCCGTGGCGAGCGGATTGAAATTTCCCACTGATCAACCGTCGTTCTATCGAGCGTGAAATCGCAGTCGTGGCGATGCGGCGCAGGGCATCCCGCTCCCGCAAGCAGCGCTTCGCTGGTCCGTGAACTCTCTAGATCAATGGTCATTGGTACGCTCCTTGCCTGTTGCGATGCGGTGATCATCGATGCTCGTCTTGGGCGGGACTGAGATCACCTTCGTTGTTATGGCGTCTTTGGTGCACAGGACATCAGGCCGTGGAGCACTGCAGACAACTGTTCCTCCGCCTATCTCTCCGCCGGAGAGATATCGGAGCGCCCGGCCGTGCATCGCGGCACTTCGGTCGACGGCATGTCGCACCGCTGCCATTAGAGCCCATCGCTCTTGTGGATCATGGAGGCGAAGTAGACGCGTGAGCGCCGTGAGTTCGACCAGTCAGTCGCGTTTAGCTCTGAGCATGGTCAAATCCTTTCTCGGCGCCGCCAGGCATTCGGCCTCAGGGAGCCCGATACGCGCTCAAATCGGCAGACGGTCCGCAGTCCATGATCGCGATACGTCATAACGAAACCAATGTGTATTGTTTCTAATTAATAGGCAAACGGAATTTATTGTTCATTAAGAACAAAAATATTGCACTAAAAATGGCGCGCCGTTTGGCACGGGTTTGGCGATGTGGATCAAGTCCGCCATGGAGGTGGATTAATGGATATTTTGTTGGAACTCACGACAGCGCCGCCAGCTACGGAGGAAGGGCAAGCGGGTCCGTTCTGCGTGGTGCATAACGGCGATCGTCACAAGACGTCTGAATGCTCCAGCCGGCCAGATGGCGCTAGCGCCTTCATTGCCTCTGCTACAAGGGCGAAGTCTCCAATATCGGCTCCAAGCCGGATCCACGCGGCGACCGGCCTCAGTTTCATATTCGGCGCGGCCGGTGCGACGTGGGATACGCGGCACCGTGAAGTTGAGATAAAAAATTTCCAGCAGTCATCGCTGCCGCTCAATCTGAGCGACCATCCCGCGGCTGTCGTTCCGATCGGCCCGATCGAGAAGGGTGTGATTAGACGAACATCATGATGATGATTGCGTCGATGACGATCAGCGCAAGCCCGCCCATCAACATTGGCAACAGACTGTTGTCCTGGTCGATATCAGACTTTATTTGCTTTGTTACCTAATTTTCGTTCTTCTTTGATCTAGTCATGGCTCGTCTCCATCCGAGAAAAGCGGCAGGCTCTGAGCAAAAGGTAATTCGCCGGAGTAGGTGAAGGCGACGGATCCTTGCTCCCCCTTGAGCCGATGCAGCGACGAGATGGCCGGCTCTCCCTTCTTCGTTCCGTAATCACCCTGTCTCCGATCCTGACAAAGACGCCGACTTTGCCCGCCTTCCTCGCGCTTCGCCGGAACCGGAGGATGGCAGCTGTCCACCGAGGAAGTCCTGGGGTATCAGCCCCACGTCAGCCAGCGTGTAGCGGTCGAGGATGATCTGGACTGAGGCCATTGCTTCGCTAAACATTCTTGAAAGCTTGCAGGAGCCGGTGAGCACGCATTGGTTTCCGGTGGCAAAGCACTCTACAATTTCGAAATCCGGCTCGGTCAGTCGTACGACATCGCCGATCCGGATCATCTTGGGCGGGAGCCCAGAACAAGGCCGCCTGAACGGCCGCGGACCGCCTTCAGATAGCCGCCGCGCGTCAGGGTATTGGCGACCTTGTTAAGGTGGGTCTTGGACACGTTGAAAGTGCGCGCGACCTCCTCGATCGTGATCAGGCGATCACCTGCGGAGGCAGCATACATCAGCATTCTCAAAGCATAGTCCGAGAAATTGGTCAGCCGCACGGATGGCTCCTCCCATGAATTGCGGTGCCTTTGTTGAGGCCATTCACACACCACTCCGGCATCACAGGTCCTTCTCGACAATGAGTTTGATGCCAAGTGTGGTCTCGCCACGGCTGAAAGCGACCGCGAGGCGGAAACTGTGAGCGATGCGTAGGGCGCGATCCATGAAAAGTGCCGTCACCTCGGGTGGGAAGATGCGGCGCACGGTGGCGCGAAACAGCTTTAACCAACGCCGAAAATGTTCGTCGCCGAGACCGGAGATCGCCACGTGTGGCGGCAATGGCCGGCCTTCAGATCGGGACGTCCGGAGCAGCATAGCGGACCAGAAATCGCACATCTTAGCCAAATGGCGTGGCCACACGTCGGGTTGGATGGCGTGATGGAAGATCGGGCCGAGAAGGTCGTCGCGGCGAATTTCATCATAGAAGCCGTGAACCACATTATGGATCATGGTCTCGTCAAGCGTATTCGGCAACGGGACGCCGTCAATGACAATCGTTCTATTGCTCCGGCTATTCCCACTCATGCTATTGTTCCCATGTTCTATAGGCCGCGGCGGCTTTGGCATCATCGCCAAGCAATCCAGGTTTCTTGGTACGGGTCGTGGAGAATATTCGCCGATCGCCAACACCGTATACTGGCCGGTTGCCAACACCAAGGACTGCTGGGCTCGACATCGAATACGCGCAAGTTTGCAGTCGTGTCTTGCGATAAGTCCATGGATTACATTTTCACGTCGAACTCGATCCATAGTCCCATGTTTGTCGAGGCCGCTCTAGTCAGTGATATTCGCAACGAATAAGTCTTGTATCATAAAAACTGTATTCATTTACCGATTAAATTCATTTGCTTGTCGTGAAGCAAAAGAACTAGGCTTCAGGGAAATTTACAAAGCTTAGCGCTGGGCGCTGCGCAGTGCCGGTCGTAGTGGGCGCAAGCTCTCTCCGTCCTCATCGCCCCGCCTGCAGCGTCACGGGAGAGGATCATGTCGATGAGAGAAAAGAGCCAGGGCGACGTGGGACGTCGCGACGTTCTCAAGCTGTTCGGCGCGGCCGGAGCCGCGAGCACACTGCCGCTGGTGGGATCAGCATCGGCGGACGAAATGGCGGTTGCGACGACCGGCAAACCGCATCATCACGTGACCGGCGCTTCGACGTCGCATGCCCGGAACTCGGGCTATGAATTCTTCAATGTCGACGAATCCTCCTTCATCGAGGCCGCAGTCGATACGCTAATCCCCAGCGATTCAATCGGTCCTGGCGCCAAAGAACTCGGCGTTGCGATTTACATCGATCGGCAAATGGCCGGCGGATACGGCAAGGGCGATCGGCTCTATCTGGAAGGGCCGTTTGGTGAGGGTACGCCAGAGCAAGGCTATCAACTGCCGATGACGCCGTCCGAATTGATCCGGGCCGGTATGGCCGACGTCAGTGCATATGTGCAGAAAAACTACAAGAGCAGCTTCGACGGCCTTTCGCTGAAAGATCGTGCATCGGTGATGGCGGGTCTTGATGGCGAGAAAGTCGAGCTTTCCACGGTGCCAACGGCGACCTTTTTCGGGCTTCTGCTGCAGCTCACGATCGAAGGCTATTTCGCTGACCCGATGTATGGCGGAAACAAGAACAGAGCGGCTTGGAAGATGATCGGCTTCCCAGGCGTCGACGCCATGTACATGGACAAGATCGAACCCTTTCGGAACAAGCCCTATACGGCTGAACCGAAAGGCATCCAGGATCTCATTTGATCGGCGCACGAAGAAGGAGACTGTAACATGGCCACCAAACTCAACCCGGTCGATGTCCTGATTGTGGGTCTTGGGTGGACAGGCGGCATCATTGCCAAGGAGCTTGCATCGACCAAGCTGAAAATCGTTGCCCTTGAGCGGGGAGGCCCGCGTGCCACCAATCCGGACTTTATCGACCCACAGATCCATGACGAATTGCGCTACGCCGCCCGCCACGACCTCATGCAGAATGTGCCGCGGGAAACCATCACATTCCGCAACGATGAATCGCAAACCGCGCTGCCGATGCGTCAACTCGGCTCATTCCTGCCCGGTCAAGGCGTCGGCGGCGCCGGCGTGCACTGGAACGGCGTGACCTGGCGCTGGCTCGAATGGGATCATCAGGCGCGCACCCGGACGATCGACAAGTATGGCGAAAAGATTATCCCTCCTGATATGCACCTGCAGGACTGGCCGATCACCTATGACGATCTCGAGCCTTATTACGACAAGTTCGAAAAAACATGCGGCACCTCGGGCAAGGCAGGCAATATTAACGGCCGGAAGATTGATGGTGGCAACATCTTCGAGGGATCGCGAAGGGATGAGTACCCCAATCCGCCGATGTTTGCCGCGCAGAGCATGGTGATGTTCGAGAATGCGGCTCGCAACCTGGGCTACCACCCTTTTCCCAACCCGTCGTCAAACGCATCGCGGGATTACGTCAACCCCGATGGCGTGGCCTTCGGCCAGTGTCACTATTGTGGATTCTGCGAACGTTTCGGCTGCGAGGCGAATGCCAAGGCAAGCCCGCATTTCACGGTCATTCCACTGGCGGTGAAGAACCCAAATTTCGAGCTCCGCACCAACTCGGTCGTGCTGAAGGTTAATCTCGATTCGACCCGCAGGAAGGCGGTCAGCGTCACCTATCTCGATGCACGCGGGCGCGAACTCGAACAGCCTGCCGATCTCATCATCCTCTCGGCCTACGCGCTCGGCAACGTTAACCTGCTGCTGCATTCGGGGATTGGCATGCCCTATGACCCAAGAACGGGAAAGGGCGTAGTTGGGCGCAACTATGCTTATCAGTGCGGTGGCCGGGCTATCGCCTTCTTCGACAGGAAAACCATCCTGAATCGTTTCATGGGAGCAGGCGCGCTCGGCACCTGCATGGATGATTTCAACGGCGATAACTACGATTTCGTGAAGGCCGGCTATATAGGGGGCGGCGGTATCAGCTGCAGCAACTCGGGCGCCCGGCCTATCCAGTCGCATCCAACACCCCGCGGCACGCCGCGTTGGGGCTCGGAGTGGAAGAAGGCGGTGGCCGACAATTACGACCACGCGGCCAGCATCAGCAATCAAGGCGCGGTCATGGCCTACCGACAGAACTACCTGAGCCTTGATCCGACCTACACCGACGTTTTTGGACGTCCGTTGATGAGGATGACATTCAATTTTCAAGACAACGAAGTAGGGCAGATGAACGCTCAGGCCGACATCTGCGTAACAATAGCCAAGGAGATGGGTGCGACCAAGATCGATCGAGACGTCCCGCCAATCCCGTATTCGATTGTGCCCTATCAGAGCACGCACAACACAGGCGGGGCGGTCTTCGGGGCAGACCCAAGCACCAGTGTTCTAAACAAGTATCTTCAGGTCTGGGATGTTCCGAACGTATTCGTCACCGGCGCGTGTGTGTTTCCGCAGAACGCCGGGAAGAACCCGACTGGACCGGTGGGCGCTCTTGCCTATTGGGCTGTGGACGCGATCAAGAACCAGTATTTGAAGAAGCCTGGCCCACTGGTTCATGCCTGATGCAACGCCGTTCCGGGCCTGACAAACGGTGCGGTTCCGACGGTTGTATCTCCGACATTTCCAGCGGCAGCTCCGCCCGTGACAGCCGTTGTCGCCCATTGAAAAAGGCAAAACATGAAATCGACCATGCTTGGATTGGTAACTGCAATTCTGACCGCACTCGGATCCGCTCATGCACAGGAGACATCTTCCGGCAATGCCGAAGCTGGTGCCGTCGTCTTCAGGAAGTGCATGGCCTGCCACAAGGTCGGCTCCGACGCAAAGAACGGGGTAGGTCCGGTCTTGAATGGGGTCGTCGGACGAGTGGCTGGTGCATATCCGGATTACAGTTATTCCGCGGCGAACAAGAATTCCGGTCTGACCTGGGATGAACCGACGCTGACGACGTATCTGCGCGCGCCGCGCAAACTGGTCCCCCGCACAAAGATGGCATTTGCCGGTCTCAACAAGGACCAAGAGATCGCCGACGTAATTGCCTATCTGAAACAGTTCAATGTTCAGGGCCAGAAGTCCGCCCCCTGAGCCAGGCAGGCGACTTGTCCCGGCTGCAAAGGACAACCTTGATGAGATTTCTCCTACACCTGGGCCTGAGGTATTTCAGGATCCATGAGGTCGGCACCTACCGGCGCAGCATGGTATCGACCATCACTGGATCGAGAGGCATTGCGACGACATCTTCGTGTCACGTCGGATGCGGTCGACGAGGCAATCTTTACACGCGAAAGGATCGACATCGATGAGTAAAAAAATCTCCGAGACAGTGAAATTGAAACGGGCATATGAGACCCCGGCCATCGACGACGGCATGCGCGTGCTGGTTGACCGGCTTTGGCCACGTGGAGTCAAGAAGACCGAAGCAGCGATCGACCATTGGATGAAGGAACTCGCGCCAAGCGCCGAGCTTCGGAAATGGTTCGGACATGATCCTGCACGCTGGGACGAATTCCGCCGGCGGTACGCGGCGGAAATCCATGAACATCGCGATGAACTCGACCGATTGCGCGGCCTGATAGCGGAGGGCACGGTCACGCTGGTCTACTCGGCTCATGACGAAACCCACAATGATGCCGTCGTCCTCAGAGAGATTTTGGTGAGACATCGGTAGAGAGGTCATCTTCCGTTATTTTCCCGTCGCCCTTTCGAGGATGTAGGTGTGCGATCACAGCTGCGAGAGCAAAATCATCTCTCTGGAAACCAGCCTAAATCATCTAGTGAACCTAGTTACGTTGAGGAGAAGGACGATGAAGTTCTTTATCGATACAGCCGACATAACCGAAATCCGCGAACTTGCCGCCGCAGGCGTTGTCGACGGAGTGACCACCAACCCTTCGCTGATCGCAAAGACCGGCCGACCGCTCAAGGATGTGATCAAGGATATTTGCCAGACAATCGACGGTCCGGTTTCAGCGGAAGTCACGGCGATCGACGTCGACGGCATGATCGCCGAGGGAGAGCGATTGGCCAGCATTGCTGCCAACGTGGCCGTCAAGGTGCCATCCACCTGGGATGGATTCAGAGCGTGCCGGGCACTCAGCGAGCGCGGGCTGAAGGTCAATGTCACCCTCTGCTTTTCAGCCAACCAAGGATTGCTCGCGGCCAAGGCGGGTGCAGCCTATATCTCACCGTTCGTCGGAAGGCTGGACGACATCGGTCTAGATGGCATGGAAGTCGTCCGAGAAATCCGCACGATCTACGACAATGACAAATCCTTCAGGACCGAAATCCTGGCGTCTTCAATTCGCACACCTTTGCATATCAAGCAGGCCGCGATGGCAGGCGCCGATATTGCGACCGTACCGCCGGGGGTGCTCAGAAATCTTGCCAAACACCCGCTCACCGACAAGGGGTTGGCATCCTTCCTTGCCGACTGGGGTAAGACAGGGCAAACGATCCTTTGACGCTCGACGTAAATTTGATGGCAGGTCTAGTAATTGTCGCAACTAATGCTGGCCGCGCAAGAGGGTGGCTGAACCGACCTGGTATTGCCGGAGAGTTCATTCGGCCGTTTTACTGAACAAGTCACCGGCCAAGCTTATGGACATGCTCGTGTTTGGAGGCGCGACCGACCGCTCGCCCCGCGAGGGTGAATGACGGAGCGAGTTTTGCAAGGTGTCGCGCAATGCAACTCCCGGGCAGACATCATGCGATCGATGCAATGTCGGAATTTGGTGTAGGGCTGATAGTTGCGAGGTAGCCGAATGTCTGTTCAAGACTCACGCGCTCAAGCGTGTGATCTATTCCTCGGCCGCGGCGCAATTCCGAACATCGAGAATATTAGTTCGCTGGCGGTCACATACCGGCCGCCGGAATTTTAAGCGGCGCGGCCAATAGAAAATACCAATACCACTAGCGCCACGATCAACCATTCGGCTGAAACGCGGCGACAGCGACATGACGCTCTCCCGCGAACTCGGGGGAGAGCGCCAGAAGTCCAGATGGACGTAAACGGGTTAGCCGCCTGAACTCAAAGGGAACAGACAATTGAGAGCGCAAGACGATGGTTTCCGACGAGGGTTCTTGTTGCATTTATCATAAAAATTGCATGAAATTACCGATTAAATTCGTTTGCGTGAACATAAGGAACGGGGAAACTGCATCATATATCCTGTTCGGCCCGCAAACGAATGGGTAGGTTCGAACTTTCTGACGGTCCTGAAAACGTGAAGGCGCGCAAGCCATTCAGAAGGTGTTCCGAGACTGGTTGCCTGAGAGTTCTCGCCAAGGGAGAAGAGTGTGGCCGAAGTCCATAAGAAGCTAAACGAGCCAGTTCTTGTCCAAGGCATCGCGCTTGCCGACCTTCCCAATGGTTTGTTCATCGCTGCGGCGACGAGCAAGTGTTACTGGTGCGCCGCAATGCCGCAGTCTTCGCCAAGCGCCTCATTACCCGTTCAAGGGATGACGTCCAATGACCTACAAGTCAATCCTACTCAGTCTCAACATTGACGGGATAGTTGCTCCTGTCATCAAGCTCGGTGTCGAGTTGGCTCGGCGGTTCGATGCGCGCCTGATCGGTCTTTCGGCTGCCGATGTTCTGCCGCCCGTCGCGATGGAAGGAGGCGCGGTCTTCGAGGGTGAAAGCCTGATGCGCCAGCTGAAGAACATTGAGCGACGGACTGAGGACCTTCGCGCCGAATTCAAAGATCTTGCTGGTGCAACGGTTGAGACGGAATGGCGTGGTACCGTAGGCAATCCGACCCGTTTGCTGATCAACGCGGCGTGTATGGCGGATCTCATCGTCACAGCGTCGCCCGAGGGCGCCTCTTCTGGCAACGTTTATCGTTCCGCTGATCTAGGCAACCTAATCCTTCAGGCAGGACGACCTGTATTCGTCGCCTCGAAAAATCAGGAAAATTTCCGGATCAATAAGGTCCTTGTCGGGTGGAAGGACACGCGTGAAGCCAGACGCGCAATTGTCGATGCCATGCCGTTTCTGCAAATGGCTGAGGAGGTGCGGGTTATCACGATCAACGATGACGCAACTGATGAAACCTGGAACAGCCTGAGCGACGTTGTTGCCTTCCTGTCCCTTCACGCCGTAAAGGTGAAGGCGGACGTGCTTCCGGAAAAATCCAATGGCGGAACGATCGCCGATGTGGCCGATGCGATGCATGCGGACTTGATCATATCCGGCGCCTACGGCCACAGCAGATTCAGGGAGTGGATCTTCGGCGGTGCTACTCGCTCGCTGCTTGAAAATGACCGATTGAACCGGGTCATGTCGAATTGATTACATTGTTCAAACGGGCGGGGTTGGAGCGCGACTGCGGGGTCACCGCAGACACCGATCTAGAATTGAGGGAAGTTTCGCCGCCGGCGACAGCGCTCCTTGGCCCGACTGGGTGAGGACATTCGCGTGGAACACTGTCGGGGCGCTGAGCGCAAGGGCAGGACCGCGGCACGCAACATGGGCGAGGGGCTTGGCCGGACTCCCCGCCCAACTGGAGTTCGAGCTGGCCAGGACCGGGTGGCCAAATCCAGTCCCTCAGCCACAAATGCACCTGAATTGAGTCTACCACGCGGAGAACAGAGAATGACAGGACACAAGAAGGTCTCGCGTCGTCGCGCCACCCCGGTTGCGATGACGAAACGGTTTGAGGTCGGGGATCGGGTGAGTTGGAACTCGGAGGCAGGTCGCGTCAACGTACGATCATTGCGATTCATACTCAAAATATAGAGTACAAGGGCTACACGCATCACGCGAGCTCGCAATCTCCTCAATAGGAGATCAAGAGCAGCAAGACCGACCACGTGGCCCTGCACCGCGGCCAGGTGCTCACCCGATTGAGCGACTGACGGAAGCTCCGTGTGGGCACGTCCCGCTGAACGCGGCAGAAACTTCAAACCAAACCACTGGCGACCTTGCAGCTACGCTAATCCGGACCTGGCTTGGCTGAATTGAAAGAGATAATCGGGTTTATCATGACACCGGCTGATGAGGGGAATCCGCGCCCAGGATGGCAGCAACCCGGCCGCGCAGGTGAGGGGTCAATTCGTTCTCAAACCAGGGGTTGCGGCGCAGCCAGACTGTACTGCGCCACGAGGGATGAGGCAGCGGGATCACTGCGGAACCATAGGCGCGCCACGCGGCGACGGTCGCGGTCATCGACCCGCTCGCAGTGTGCTGCAGCGCCCACCGTTGAGCGTAACCGCCTACCAGAAGCGTCAGCTCCACCCTCGGAAGGCACGCCAGAAGCGACCGTCGCCAGAGTGCGGCACAGCGGGGCGGTGGCGGATAGTCTCCGCTTTTGGGATTGGTCCCCGGAAAGCAGAACGCCATAGGGACCACGCCAATTCGCGCGTCTGCATAGAAAGCGCTGCGATCCAGCCCAAGCCACTCGCGCAAACGATCGCCTGAGGGATCATCGAATGGCAGACCACTCTCCTGCACGCGTCGTCCTGGCGCCTGGCCGCAGATCAAGAGACGGGTCTCGGTGGTTACCTGCACCACCGGGCGTGGTTCGTGGCTGAATTCTCCAGCACACGCGCGACAGGCACGAATGCTCGACAGCAACCCCTCAAGTTGCGCCTCTTCCGACCTTGCACGTGTTTGGCGGCTCCACAGGTCGAAGTCGGTTGCAGCAACATCCACCACGTCGTTACATTCCTATTGTTGTCCTAATGATCAGTTCAGGCTGGCCATTGAAGCATGTAGGAACCTGGGTGAGATTCGACCAGCTGCTACCAGCGTCGCGCGACCGTTCGCCACGGGGAGGCCGGCGTTTGACTGGCAAGTTGAGGCGCAGACACTTGGATGGTCGGCCATAAAGACCACCTGTAACGGGCAGGAAGCAGGCGTAGTTCGCATCCACTTCTGCGTCGGATGATCCGGAATCGCTAAGTGGAAGGTGAAGATTTCGACGTCGTTGACCAACCGGCATTGCGATTCATCTCATATCAGTTCGTTGTCGTCGGAACGGACAAGGCTCTGGCGGTCTGGTGAGGAAAAGCTCTGCCTTGGGTAGGAAGATTGCCCGTGCTCTTGGGCTAGCAGATTAGGCGGCGCAAGAGAAACGCGGCGTGCCGAAGGCGTCGTTGAACAAGATAATTGCATTGAACTCTGAATTAAAATCGTTTTCGTTGATGGATCGGATGGCGTACGCTCGGTCGAAGTCCTTGATGCGAACATAAGTCCTTGTCGACGCGCCGCCGTGCCAGCGTTTGGCTTCATCTCGCTCGCTCGTGAGAATTGCAGGCACCTCCGTCCGACAAAGTCGCACCGCGCGATGAAGCTGCTTTGAGAGGGTGTAGCAGAATGTCCTGGGAGACAGATTCCAGATCGTTATGAAGCTCCTCCGACGTTAGCTTTGCCTAGAGCTCGAGGTTCATACCATGCCAACAGCGTCCAACTTTTCCAGACCAGTCTCAGATACACGGCCCGTTATTCTCATTACTGGCGGAGCCGGGAACCTTGGACGTTCGATCAGTCGAGCTCTTGGTCGGGATTATCGTATCGTTGCACTCGATCGAAGCGCACATGATGCAGACATGCTGGTTTTTGAAGTCGACATTACATCGGATGCTTCCGTCGAGTTGTCACTTCATAAATTTCGCGACATGTTCGGCCCGCGCATCGCCAGCGTTATCCATCTCATCGCATTCTTTGAATTTTCCGGCGAAGACGACCCGCGTTACCAGTCCGTCAACGTGGAGGGTACGCGTCGTCTGCTGAGCTCGTTGCAAAGCTTCGATGTTGAGCAGTTCGTCTATGCAAGCACCATGCTCGTCCACGCTCCGTGCAGCCCGGGAGAGCGGATTGACGAGCGCCAGCCGATTGATCCGCGCTGGGCATACCCGGAATCAAAAGCTGCGGCTGAGGAGGTCGTCCGCGCCGAACACGGGCATATCCCATATGTCATTCTGCGGCTGGCAGGGGTTTACGACGAACGCACAGTGGTGCCGACGATGGCCCACCAAATAGCGAGAATTTATGAGCACGACCTCCAGAGCTATTTCTATTCCGGCAGTACCCTCGTTGGTCAAGCGATGCTGCATCGCGAGGATATGGTCGACGCCTTCCGGCGCACCGTCGAACGCCGCGCAGAGCTGCCGCCTGAAGCCGAGATCCTGATCGGCGAGCCCGATGCGATCGGCTACGATGCTCTTCAGGACGAACTTGGCTATCACCTTCATGGGCAAGACGATTGGCCGACACTGCGCTTGCCAAAATTCTTCGCCTTCGCCGGCGCGTGGGTGCAGGGCAAGCTCGAGCCGGTGATACCGGATGTCATCGATCAGGGCGAGGAACCATTCATCAAGCCATT
Source organism: Rhizobium sp. SVR5-2C (assembly GCF_056755115.1). NCBI lineage: Bacteria > Pseudomonadati > Pseudomonadota > Alphaproteobacteria > Hyphomicrobiales > Rhizobiaceae > Rhizobium > Rhizobium sp. SVR5-2C. The sequence goes on from NZ_JBNDHT010000070.1 coordinate 13,257, forward strand.
CATGGTCGGCATGGCCGACGACCACTACGCGCTCGATATTGGGCGCGCGCGCGACCTGCTCGGCTGGGAGCCGCGGCATCGGCTGACGGACGAACTGCCCCGGCTCGTCGCCACGCTCAAGGCCGACCCCGCCGGCTGGTATGACGCCAATCGCGTTACACCTCCGGCATGGTTTGGCGAGGCCGCGGGCGCCGGAAAAAACGCTGAGATCTTGAGGGTCACGCGCAAGGCGCAGGTCAAAGCCGAGCACGGCGCCAACCTCTGGGCGCATTTCGTCAATATCGGCCTCGGCACCTGGCTTCTGACTCAGCCGACGCTGATAAACGTTTCCGAGCCGCTTCTCCGCCGGAGCGAAATGGCACTCGGCGTCGCGCTCATCATCTGCGCTACGCTGGCGCTGTCCTGGCGCTTGCAGTGGGCGCGTTGGCTCTGCGCCGGCATCGGCGCCTCGGTCATGGCTATACCGTTCCTGTTCTCGACGGTGAACGCCACAGCGTATCTATCCGACACGCTCGTCGGCGCGCTGATCTTCGGCTTTGCGGTCTGCACCAAACCCGAGCCCGGTCCGTCGGCCGTGGCAGCGCTGACCGGTCCAAACGTTCCCGCCGGGTGGAGCTACAACCCCTCCGCCTGGACCCAGCGCCTGCCCATCATCGTGCTGGCGCTGATCGGCCTCTATGTGTCGCGGTATCTCGCCGGCTACCAGCTTGGCCATCTCCCGAGGGTATGGGACCCATTTTTTGTCGGCTCGTCCGGCGATCCGCAAAACGGCACCGAGGAGATTATCACCTCGTCGGTTTCGAAGGCCTGGCCGGTCTCCGATGCGGCCGTTGGTGGTTATACCTATCTGCTCGAGGTTCTCACCGGCATCGTCGGCTCGCGAATGCGCTGGCGTACGATGCCGTGGCTGGTCGTGCTGTTCGGCCTGATGATCGCACCGCTAGGTATCACCTCGATCGCCTTCATCATCATCCAGCCGGTGGTCATCGGCACCTGGAGCACGATGGCGCTGATCGGCGCGGCGGCAGTCCTTGTGCAGATCCCCTATTCGCTCGACGAACTGCTGGCGACGCTGCAATTCATGCGTCGCCGTATCAAAGTCGGCCAGAACTGGTTGCGCGTGCTCCTCTTTGGCGACACCGACGAGCTGGAGAGCGGAGCGGCGCAACCCGTCCAGGACGATTTCAATCGCTCGCCGGGTGCCGTGCTCAAGAGTATGATCGGCGGCGGTGTTAGCTTGCCGTGGAATCTGGCTCTCTCCGCGCTGATCGGCCTGTTCTTGCTGTTCACGCGCCTGACGCTCGGAGCCGAAGGCAACATGGCGAATGCGGACCATGTGATCGGCGCGCTTGTTTTGACCGTGATTTCGGTCGCCGCCGCGGAAGTCGCCCGGCCGGCTCGATACCTGAACGTGCTTCTGGGAGGCGCACTGTTCATTACGCCGTTGCTCTACGAAGCCAGCCTGATTGGAACGCTCGCAAGCATCGCAGCCGGGACCGCCTTGATCGTGCTCAGCTTTCGTCGCGGCCCAATCAGCGAGCATTACGGCAACTGGAATCCGCTTTGAGCAGGTCCTTCTGAAAGCCGAGGCGTGTGGGCCAAGTCTACGAATTTAGTCAGTCAAGATGCTAGTCATGCGGCTCGGCGCAGAGCGAGTTTGTGCCCACATGGCGGCTGGCGGTTGGACCTACCCACCCGCCTGTTGCAATGGCGACGATGTCGATGGTGATTGCCAAGCGATTCCGAGATCGGATGTCACGAAAGGGCTTTTCGGATTCTCAATTCACCTTCATCCGGGAGACCATCATCTTGTGACCAGAAATCAGCTATTGTTAATCCCTTACGGAACAGAGATTCCATCTCACGACTATGACTATCACATCTGCCTTCAGCCAACAGATGACCGTTCTGAAGCTGCGGGAATGGGGAAGGATGGGAAATACCGTGTTAACTGCTTCTTTGTGCCTCCGGACGGGGTTTGATTGGTAATCCTCTCGTCGTTCCGCGATGGCAGCAGGCACGAGGTGCGCAGTTCAGTCGTGCTCACTCCTACCACAAAGCTGCCAACGCCAGCCTCACCGATTAGGGGCATTTGCTACATAATTCCGCATCCATATGCATCTAGCAGTTTGCCTGCGTCCCAAGCCTCGTGAATCAAGACAGTGAGCGCCGTGATGACGCAGGGCAAGATCTCTTCGGAGAACGTTCGAGCCATTCGTCAGGCGGTGATACTTGCTTGCGCATTTGACAAGCCAGGCAGCGAGATCGATTTTAACTCGTCGTTGCGCGACACGGTCATCGCAGGCAACCAAGCATCCTCGGCAGTCGCTCGCTCGAAGACCTCGAGCACTTTGGGTCAAACAAGGCGCTTCGACGCCGGATGTTGCCGGTTGCCAAGAGCACAACTTCACGAGCAATGGCGTGTCGCTGGATGATGTGTTTTCGATACAGCAGGTTCACTGTTCCGTGGTCGCAGCTTCAGCTTAGCCTTGCCTTTCCCCGAGGGCAGAACCTGGCCCCAATTGCCCAGTAATTGCCCAGCAGAAGGCGACGACCGCCACGACCAGGATCTGGTTGTTTGGATATGGAGTCTCGTTCACGACGTTCTCTCCACGAGACTTCGAGGTAATAGCGGTGCCGATTTGAAGTCGGAGCCGAATGTTAGAGAATGCGTGGCAGCCTTTCCCATTGATGGAAGGGCGGTGGCGACGGTAACTGCCATTCGAGTGTGGTCGCCTCATCGCCCCATGGATTGGCGCCGGCCTGGCGTTTGCGGCTGAAAGCCTCCGCCACCGTGACAAAGAAGACGATAAGCCCGACCGTCGAAATGTAAGACCCGATCGAGGAGACGAAATTCCAGCCCGCGAAAGCGTCGGGATAGTCGGCATAGCGTCGCGGCATGCCAGCCATGCCGAGAAAATGCTGAGGGAAGAAGGCGAGATTGACGCCTATCAATGTCAGCCAGAAATGCAGCCTGCTGAGTGTTTCGCTGTACATGTAACCAGTCATTTTCGGAAACCAATAATAAAAGCCAGCAAAGATGGCGAAGACGGCGCCCAGCGACAGCACATAGTGAAAGTGAGCGATCACAAAATAAGTGTCGTGAAACATGCGGTCGAGGCCGGGGCTGGCAACCATAATCCCCGTGACACCGCCAATGGTGAAGAGCAGAACGAAGCCGAGAGCCCAGAGCATGGGCGCCTTGAAATCGATCGATCCGCCCCACATGGTCGCCAGCCACGAAAAGACCTTCACGCCGGTTGGAACGGCGATGACCATTGAGGCGAAGGCGAAGTAACGCTGGGTGTCCGCAGACAGGCCGGAGGTATACATATGATGCGCCCAGACGACAAAGCCAATCGCACCGATCGCCACCATTGCATAGGCCATGCCGAGATAGCCGAAGATCGGCTTCTTGGCGAAGGTCGAAATGACATGGCTGATGATCCCGAAACCAGGCAGGATCATGATGTAAACTTCGGGATGGCCGAAGAACCAAAACAGATGTTGGTAGAGGATCGGATCTCCGCCGCCGGACGGCGCGAAGAAGGTCGTCCCGAAATTGCGGTCGGTCAAAAGCATTGTGATCGCACCGGCGAGCACCGGCAGTGATATGAGAAGCATGAAGGCAGTGACCAGCATTGACCAGGCAAACAAAGGCATCTTGTGCAGCGTCATGCCGGGCGCACGCATATTGAGGATGGTTGTGATGAAGTTAATCGCGCCGAGAATCGAGGAGGCTCCCGCAAGGTGGATCGATAGGATGACGAGGTCGACCGCAGGCCCCGGCTGGCCGTCCGTCGAATAGGGCGGATAGAGCGTCCAGCCGCCGCCATGACCGAGCGTACCTGGCGCTCCTGGGACGAATATCGAGGTGATGAAAAGGATAAACGACATCACCAGCAGCCAGAACGAAACATTGTTCAAGCGGGGAAATGCCATATCGGGCGCGCCGATCATGATTGGCACCATCCAATTGCCGAAGCCACCGATCAGCGCCGGCATGAGGACGAAAAAGATCATGACCAGCCCATGGGCGCTGACGACTACGTTGTAGACGCCCGGATCGTCAAATATCTGCAAGCCTGGCTCCTGCAATTCCATGCGGATCAACACGGAAAGGGCGGTACCGAGAACGCCGGCCATGATCGAGAACAGCAGGTAGAGCGTCCCGATATCCTTGTGGTTGGTCGAGTAAAACCACCTGACAAGAAACCGGGGCTTAGGATCATCCAGGACTGCGGCGGGATTAGACATAATCTGCTTCTTGCTCTTCACCTGCCAGCAGGCGGCCCGACTCAACGACGACGACGTTTCCGGTCCACCCTCCCAAGAAGATCAGACCTTGCCTGCGCTCATTCATTCTCAGGTGGCTATTACATCCGCTGGAACGTCGTGAGGCTGTGGATAGATGTTCTGGATCCTGCTGCGGGCGTAGCCGACGCCGACGGCGTGGGCCGTTTAGCATCGTCAACCAAATGAACGTCTTCCTGATCAGACATCGCATGTTCCAAATTCGTCACAGCCGACGCCGGCCGTGCCTTGAACGTTGCGCTGTATAAAACAGGAAAGCAAACGGATTTAAATGCAGTATAGGCGCAAGAAAATTGCATTGAAGCGGAAAGCTACGATGGAAATCGACCGCGCCCGCGCTTTTGGAACCGTTGATTCTGGCAGCTTTCTGAGAGTCGCCGATCGGTTCCCCGCGACCCAAGACAACGCAAGTATCCGGGTAGCACTCACCCGCGATTGGCCATTGCCCACTCGAACTCAAGTTCGGCGCGAACTCCGGCCAAGTCCCGATGGACAAAGGCGGCGGCCACCCTCTGTCCGCCGCGTCGATATGTGACTGTGCAGTCATTTTCCGCGAGGTTTCCGTCGATCTCCGTCTCATCCCATCCTTCGGCATGACCGACGTAAGCAAGACTGAAATCGTACTGTTCGGTCCAAAAGAACGGTACGCAATCGAACCGCTCGCGCTTACCGAGCATGTTGCGGGCAGCGGTCTGACCCTGGCGCTCGGCTACCACCCAATGTTCCACTCGAACGTTCTCGCCCGTGAGCCGGTCGGGCCAGCGGGCGATGTCGCCGGCGGCGAAAATCCCTGGGATACTGGTCTCCAGATACGTGTCCACAATTACTCCGCGGTCGAGCTTTAACCCGGCCTGTTTAGCCAAGATCAGGTTCGGGCGCACGCCGATCCCTGCGACGACAAAGTCGGCTTGAAGGATCTCGCCATTCTTCAGCGTGACGCCATCCGCGCCGATCGAGGCTGCCGTCGTGCCGAGGTGGAAGGTTACGCCATGGCGTTCATGAAGCGCTCGGATGTGCCGGCCGAGGTCGTCGCCGAGAATCCGTTGCATGGGGATTGCTCCGGGCGCGACCACATGCACCTCGACGCCCCGAGCGCGGAGAGAGGCCGTGACTTCCAGGCCGATGAAGCCGGCGCCGATCACCACGGCCCTACGGGACGCCGCCGCCGCGGCGGTCAATGCGTGGGCGTCCGCAAGCGTCCGTAAATAATGGACAGGAGGCCGTTCATCACCCGCATCTAACCGCACAGGCTCTGCGCCTGTGGCCAGCAGGAGGGCGTCATAGGCATATCGGGTCCCGTCGGTGAGCTCGACGTGCCGCGCCTTTGTGTCGATAACGCTCACCTGCGCCCGCAGCTTCAGATCGATGTCGTGAGCCTGGTAGAATTCAGATGAGCGCAGCGGATTCGAACTGTCTGGCGCGGTCCCCGCGAGATAGCCCTTCGACAGATTGGGTCGGTCACAAGGGCCTGCCTCATCGGCGGTCAGCATTGTCACGCGCCCTTTGTAGCCCTCATGCCGGAGGGCTTCAGCGGCCGCGTGGCCGGCAGCGCCGCCGCCGACGATCACGATCGACTCGGGCAGACCGGCGCGGGCTGGAAGCGATCGACGCGATACCGGCTGGCGACGCGCCCCAACCCGGATGTGGCCGCCAGTTTGCTCGACGTCATAACACGGGATTGATGAGAGAGCCGGGGCGCGCAGAGCCTCGCCGGTGCGCAGACTGAAGCACGCGTGATGCCAAGGGCAGCGAACAGTATTCTCCACCAGGAGCCCGTCGGCCAAGGGTGCGCCATAATGACTGCAGACCGATCCAACGGCGAATATTTCCTCGCCTCTGCGTGCCAGCAACACACGCTCGTCGCCGACACGGCCGGCGAGCATGGCACCATCTGCGAGCCGGCTCACTGGGATGCCGATGCTGAAGTCAAGGTTTTGGGTGTCATTCGTGTTGGAGCTCATGAAAGGCCTCTCATTGGACATGGCAACTCTGGCGGCCAACGCACGGATGTGGATCTCGGCGGCAAGCGGATGCACTCGTCTTGAAAAAAACGCAGCCGCCCACATCCCCGCAGGAGGAACCGCCAGCGCTGACGCCTTCTCTCGTCGTCATGATCTTTCCTGCACGCTCCAGACAATACGATGTGGTTTGCAAGGCGCGCGGGGGGCGCGCGCCAACTGACGCCTGCAGCGATTGACTAACGCCAGGTTCGGCTAGTTCTTAGGAAGGTAATGGGCTCGAATCTATCTGACAAAGGAATTTTATTGACCTTTGAGCGCAATTTTTATGTTATGTCGGTATGGACATCGAACTCGCACGTACTTTCATCGAAATTGTCTCGACCGGAAGCTTCCTTCGAGCTTCGGAAAAACTGAATGTGGCTCAGACGACCGTAAGCGCGCGAATTCGCAGCCTTGAGCAGCAATTGGGGCGCAGGCTTTTCACCCGACACAAAGGCGGAGCTTCGCTCACTCCTGCTGGTAAGCAGTTCCTGCACCACGCTCCAATGTTCGTCCAACTATGGCAGCGCACGCGCCATCAGGTTGCCGTGCCGACTGGCCGTCGCGCTGTTCTGACTGTCGGCAGCGAGGTCAACCTTTCGCAACCGCTGCTGCTTGACTGGGTCCGGTGGATGCGTCGGTCGCTTCCGGACATCGCTCTTCGCGTACATGTTGATGTGCCGCAGGATTTGATCAATCAAGTAGCATCGGGGACGGTCGACGTGGCGATCATGTATGCACCACAGTATCGACCGGGTCTAAAAGTCGATCTGCTCATGGAAGAAAAGCTCGTGCTGGTAACCACAGATCCCGAGTCGCGCGTGCTAGATGACGCTGACTATGTGCATGTGGACTGGGGGCCGGATTTTGCGCAGCACCAGGGAATGAGTTTCCCGGACGTCGCTCCGGATATCTCTTTCGATCTCGGACCACTCGCGCTCGGTTATCTTCTTGCTACAGGCGGGTCGGGGTACTTCAGACTGAGCACCGTGCAGCCTCACATCGCGTCTGGGCAGCTCCACCTCGTCCCCGAAACGCCGCAGTTCTCATATCCAGTTTACGCTGTGCAGTCTGCCAATTCAGATGAGACGGTCCTCGCGCCTGCCTTGCTAGGCCTGCACTCCATTTCGAGCGGTGATCTCTGAAGGACTAGCTGGAGTGAATGCGGTAGCGATATTCCAGTACGGTTGGCTCCTGACTTCGTCGGACTTCCCTATCCGGCTGGATGACGGGAATAGTAGATTGGCAGTGTTCCGAGCCCTTCTCACTCGCGGTGCTGATGTGCCCGCCACTCAATCGAGTGGACATGACCTCGGCAACGCCATCTCTATGCCATTCTGGGCCTTCGTGAAGAGGGATTGAAGACTCGCCACAGACTTCGGAAGGCATCCCGCCACCGTCATCCTGAATGCCGACTCGGACAAATGCTCCCGGACATGGCGGATCGGGCGTTGGCGTTCCCCGGACAAACCGTTTCGTGACGATCTTCTCTATGGCGCCGCCATCCCGCACGGCATCCCGGGGCGTTAATTACCAGATGTGAACCCCTGCATCCAGCAGCGCCGGACCACGGCAGATAGGGTCGCTCTGTGGGTTTCAGCCGCTCCGCCCTCCACCTCCAGTAACGGTTTAAAACGCTCCGTTCTACATTCAATCATTCGCAATTAGAGCGATCGCTTATCCAACAGAAAAATTGCACTCAACACGCATTCTAATTCATTTGTCAAAAGCATCACAAAGCAATAATCTTCGAGGAGATCTCGATGATCGTCATCCTACGACATCCTCAGTATGGAGCGATTAATGTCCGGAGCAACGTATCCACCTTCCATCCGGGAGCTTGCACAGAAGCGTCGCGAACTGGACCCCGAGACTGAGGCAGCCTTCCAGGCATTCAGCCAAAAGGTCTTTGCGGAAAGCGCGTTGCCTACAAAGGTCAAGCAGCTCATTGCCGTCGCCGTGGCGCATGTCACGCAATGTCCCTATTGTATTCGAGGTCATACCAAAGCGGCCCTGCGTCAGGGAGCCTCGCAAGAGGAACTGATGGAGGCGATCTGGGTCGCAGCCGAGATGCGGGCAGGCGGTGCCTACGCTCATTCGGCCCTTGCAATCGAGGAAATGGAGAAATCAGCGTCGCCAAAGAATACGTGAGCACAACATCAAGGGAAGCGCGTTTGCGGCGCTAATGGCGTCAACGCTGCCTTCCAACTGTGGGCGCCCCTGTCACGGAAAATCAGATGAGACGGCTGCCTTAGGACCTCTCCCGCCGCTTTAGGCTCCTCGTCGGCGGCTACGGAGTGTCCAGACACACGTCTCGCTTGTCCTCTTAGCCGGGGGAGCGTGCGGTAGAGCTGAAGCGAGCTGTCCGACTTTCCCTTCTCGACTTTTCAACGCCGGCGCGTGAACAAAGCGGCGGATCGAATAGGCTGGCCTGTCGTTCTTCGCAAGCTCAGGGGTACACTCGAGCCTGACGAAGAAAGCGTGAAGGCAAAGGAGAACGCGATGCTGTCGACTGAGCGGGATTTCAAGCGAGGGGGTGAACGTATGGCGATTCCAACGCAAGGCGAAATCGAAGGAAAGTTGCTGGTGTTCGAAGTCGTTGCCGTTGCTTCTTTGCAAGAACTTCTGGAGCACGAGCCTGCGCGGATGGTTTCCAAAGTCCGACGGCGGGTGTTGCATAATCTTAAGGAAAAAATCCGGTCGCTCAAGTTATGTGCGGAGGACGAGAGGGCTACGGTCGACTATGCATTGGGCGTGCTCAAGGCTGCTGTGGCGAAAGCGGATTCGCGGTAGTTTTTTGGCCATGCGAGGTCGCTCATGATCGAGGAAGTTGGAATTACCTTCGTGCTGGGTCATCGATCCTGAAGATGGGTTTTCGACGTGGGCGCGGGACCTGCAAGGCAGATCGGCAGAGGCGTCCTCGCGCTAGGAAGCGCGAATGTCCAAGGAGACGCGGCAAGTTCGGCCTCTTTGACTGGGGGTTTTGCTTTCGCAGCATCCCACATCGCTATGAGTTGCATCCGCGCCCAGGATGGAAGCCGACTCAACTAGATGTTCCAGAACCCAAGGTGATAGAACCGACCCGCGATGACTAGCACGGAACTCGGACACAACGGCGGTCAGGCGAGCTCAACAAACACGTTCCGGGTTTGGATCGCTCTAGTGATGCGGGCAGCATCGATGAAAATCACGTTGGCGCGAACTTTCGGCGATCATTGGATGATCTGATCAAGCGACGAGGCCGGCGTCCCGGATGAGCTCATACTTGAGCTGCGTCACTTTGAGGTCGCGATACCAATCTACCAATGCTCCCCAAGGGTCAGAGATCTTGTTGAGGCCGGCAATGAACGCCACGACAGTTCCAATCTCAATCCTGCCGGTGATGACGTAGTAGCCGCCAAGCGAGAATATGCCGGCGAAACCTAGGTGGAACATTAGGTTGATCAGGAAATTCAATGAATATTTGAGCTTGTAAATGCTTACGTTCGTCGAGAACAGCCTCTGAACGCGGGCGGCCTGATGGTGCGATGTTTTCGGTGAGGAATGGTGCTCCACCATCTCCTCGCTGAGATGGCGCATGACCGTTATCTTAGTCTTGACACGCTGATTGATGAGGCTCTGCAGAATAGGAACCAGGACAGCCTGCGGAATGAACACCGCTGCGACAGCCAGTGCTAGGAATGGCTGGAGATAGATCATGTAGCTGCCGACGGCCGCAAGAACACCCGCCTGAAGGACGGGCTCGGAAATGCTGGTGCCGACAAATCCGCCGACCGGCTCGGCCTCGGCGAGCACGATGGACATTTCAACGCCTTCCGCCAACGTCGTCTGTTCATCCAGGTGCTGCTTTCGCGCGTCAATAACCGCCATTCGCAGCCAGCGAATGGCTACTTCGCCGATCCAGCCCCGATAGATGTTGAGAACAAGCTTCACACCCCCTTCGGTCAGAACGACTGCGATGTAGGCGAAAGCAAGCACTAGGATACTATGGAAGCTGGAGCCTTCCGTTGCGCCGTTGACGATCCTCCTCTGAACCTCGAGCGGCAGGATACCGACGGTGAAGAGGACAATGGAGAGCAGGAGCAGTATCGTCTGATGAACACGACCCATCTTGAAGATGAAGCCGGTGAGCGTGCGCGGCATGGCACTTTCCTTCCGGATCTGGCATGCGGTTTTCTTGCGTCTGTGGCAGGCTGGGCTCGCAATGTGCTTTCGCATCTCACCCGGCATCCTCCAAGCCGCGAGATCAAATCGGACCTCAGAGGCATTTCATTGACCTATCGCAATTGCGATCGCCTGCGAAGGCGATCTGACGAGGTCAAGGACAGCACTCTCGAACAAGCCTAATCGTGTGTCGATGAAGATCGGCCTTTCGCTATCGGAAAGAGCCTTCACAGGAGGTTATCATGTCCTACAGCCCAGTTCGAACTTTCCCGATGCTGCCCACGAGGCGAGTGTCTGGATAAGCGAACTTGCAGAGCTTCTCGGCTGCGAATAACGCGTCGCCTACGCCGTGTTGCGTTAGCACTACCTTTTCCGTGGACGACAAGGCGTAGGTCGGTAGCCGTCTCCCCACAATCCTCGAATGACCGATTTCGGCGACGGACCTCATGAAGACGCTAGTTGAAAGTGAGCCTGGAATGATGAAACTCGGCTGCGGGCGGCTGCCACGGCAGCAGATCCCCCGGTATGAAGATGGGAACTCGACAAACCTTCCCCGCCACCGGCAGTTAGATAACCGATTACGGCATGCAGAATGACTATGGATGGCACGAGGCGACCACTAGTATCGTCCAAGCATACGGTCGAGATTTGATGGCGATGAACTTCGAGCGGCTTCGAGCACGGATGAATGAGCTGGATCGGCTTATCGAAACCCTTGAGCGTCGCAAAACAAGGCCATATTCAAAAGATGCTCGGGAGCTAAAATCGATCGCCTTCGTAGCCGCCTCCGGGAAAGGCTCGATCAGCATACGAATGTCGCCAGTCTATTGTGGCTCGAATGGCATCTTGATCTTTTACTGCTTGCCGACGGTTTTCATCGCTGGTCGGTATAAGTCGATCGCAACTATGATCGGACCACATAAACTCGTGACCCGTCGCGACTGCGTGTAGCGATCAGCATTGCGAGCGGTCGCCCCCCAGCAGTAGTGATTTCCTTGGATAAATAAGACTGCCGTTGTCACAGGTGATTGCCCCTGGAGTCAGCTTTGCGCGTACGATGGTGTTTTGGTCCATCAAGTGAAACACCTCCATGCCTCTGCTAAGGAGGTAATCTGCGACAATCCTTCGGTGACAACGCCACCATACGGCTTCTGCGCACATGACGGCGCAACGTCTGCGGCGTCCAATCTCCAGAAGCGTGGTTAGACCCTCCTTGTATCGCTCCGACATGGCATAGTCGGCATAGTTGTGAAAGCTTCTGTTGAGCCAAAGCGAGTTTATGTTGTCATCAATGTCCTTCTGTCTGGGACGCCTCCCTCCCAGTCCCTCGATAACTTTGTAGTCGATCTGATAAGCAGAAAGTTCAGATTTCAAATCGTTTTCGTCGAATTGAGGATTGCGGTGCGATTTTCTTATTGATCGAATGTCGGCGACAATCTCGACTTCTCCGACCCGTAACAGTTCAACGAACTGCGGAATTGTGCGGGTAGAATGACCAATGGTGAAGAAAGGTTGGAAACCAAACATAAACACGCTTCCGATGCTCAGGCTTACAGATCGATGATTGTCACCGACGTAGAGCCAAGGCTATGGTGTCAAAGATTGCTCATCACCAGATTTTCCGAACGCCGTTGCGGTTGCGCCGCGGACGCCGTCTTCTCTTGGTACTAAATAGTGTGATTGTCTCGATAGACAGGTAATTCCCACCAGGATGTGCCACCCTTCGGCGAGCTGGTGGCCTGCAATGCGATATTCTCGGTCGCCGGCCGACGCTGCGCAGGCGGCAGAACCCTTTTTCGTTGACGTTTCCAGTGGCGATAGCCGTGCCGAGCTTGGCCGCGGCTCTGGTCACACGTTGGCGAGCAGCTACAAAAATGCATAATTGCTCTAGGCCCATGGGATCAACCGCGTTTTGGCGACCACAGCTAGGGTTTCCGATACAGTTCGGTTTTTCTAAGCGAACTTCTGCCGCAAGCTCGCATGCCGAAACGCGGCACGCGCGCGTGAAGTCAACCAGGCATGGCAAGATCGGATGCGCCAACCTGATGTCGCCTACGGCACGAGGTCAGGTGCAACTATACCGCCTTCATTCTCCAATATGGCGATACGTTTAGCTTCAGATTTTGTAAATTTCAAACGCACACCGATGCCGCGCCCGTTGTCAGAAATGAAGACAGCGCCGGCTTTTTCCAACGCTGATTGTAAGGCAAATACTTCGTCATCGGTTGGTTCCGCGAGTTTACGCTCAAAATGTACGATGGTTTCGATGCTAACACCGGCAGATACTGCGAGGCGCTCGCGCGAGAAGTCGATAAGTGCCCTTGCTGCCCGACATTGGGAGCCATTGATCATAACTCACCTCCATTGCAAAAATACGATCGTCCAATGCATGCGCAGGGGCCGACGAGCGCTGCAACTATCGCTCGGACTGATTTCAAGGGCGAGCTCGCTCTCACCACATGCTATGCACACCGGTAACCGCTAAAACCGTCAGTTTGTGTCTCCGATTATCCCGTGCGGTCCAGCCCATCGTCTGCCCGGCGGCCAAGCCGAGAAGGGCAGTCCCAATGGGAGTGAGGATGGATATCTTTCGTTTAGAGATATCGGCGTCTCTCGGGAAAACAAGCGTCACTCTCCGCGCACCAGTATCAGTCTCATACTCTACGCTCGATCCCATGCATACGACATTTCCAGGCACCGAGATGTCGGCTACCACACGTGCACGTTCGAGCTCGAGCAAAAGACCATCGGAAATCTCGGGAGAGCGATGAGCCGCGGCGACGGCAACGTTGTTCAATCGCTCGTGATCCGTCTTGCCAATCACGATTGGCGGGATCTGTGAGGTCTCGATTTTTTTCATCATTTTCCTTTCGCATTCTTTCTTGTTCACCTGATGGACGCCCGGGTGGCAGCTCGCTCCGGAATGGCGGCCCAGTCGATCGCTCTTGGGTCACTGCCAAGGATGGCCATCACCTCGTCAGCGGAGCGTGCCAATCGGAGCCCCTCGCGAATCCGAGGTGCCCGAAGCAGCCGGCACAATTGGGCGAGCGCGGGCAGGAAGGTGCCAGCGGCAGAGCGAGGCCAAAGCAGGGTGAAAACAAGATCGACGGGATGGCCGTCGGAGCTGCTGAAATCAATAGGAGCGGCTAGTCGCGTGAACGACGCAACAGGACACGAGATCGATTGGAAGACAGCATGCGGGACGGCGACACCACGGCCAATGCCTGTTGCGCCGCTACTTTCACGCTTCCAAAGGCTCCGAAGAACAACCTGATCATCAAGCCCGGTTCTTTGCGCAAGCTTGACAGCGATCTTGGATAGCGCCGAGTGCTTCCCCTTTGTCACAAGGTCAAGCGTAACGTCTTCTTCTGACAGGTTTCTGAAAATCATCATGGTCGCCTCTAAGCCGAGCCGCGCAAGCGCGAACGAAGCGCCTTCGGCACTCCGTCTGCAGCTGTGCACATTGAATTGAGATGCTGGCGGACCCGGGCGCGATGCCAATGGAGTTCGCGTCCGGGCTAGAGGCCTGCTTTGAGGCGCCGTATGTGGTGCATGAAGATGTCCATAGTAATTAGAACATGGTGAGAGATTTTTTGAATTCAAGCGAGCGCCAAAAATCTGAGATCGCAGTTGAGTTCACGATCGCGCGTTCAATTTACTTTCGGCGGACGGGCGGCGAATAGACGATCCTTATCTTATGCGGGATACCATCGTTCCGCAGATGTCGGTGAACACCAATGTAGTGCAGAAATACTGCATTGAAGTGCCATTTTATTTCGTTGGACTAATATTATCGCCGGCTTTTGAATGGCTGTACGCGAAAGATCGGAGCAGCCCATTGGCTGCCGAATTTGGGCGATCGCGAATTCGAACGAAAAAGGACGTCCTCCATGAAAAAACTCCTCCTCGTAGCTGTTTTGACACTGGCCAGCTCGGTTTGTGCCATGGCAGCGGATGAAGTTGCAAAATCGCCACCGGCCGCCCCTTATCAGCAGGTTAGCAAGTTGGTGAAGCTACCCGACTTCCTGCCCGGCATGGGCCAACTCTTCGTCGATCCGGCGACACTGCCGGCCGGTCCGTTCCTCGCATATGATCACGACGGAAAGCTTGTCAGCACGATCTATATGCTGCCGACGAAGGATCTCAATCCTGACAAGTCATTCGATAATCTTGCTGCGCCCGGCGGCCACGTCGACCATATCGACGTCTACTACAATGCCGGCCATCCAGGCGTGGAAGAGCCGCATGTCCATGTCGTGCTGTGGCATGTCGCAGCGGACGGCGAAGCGAGCGTCGCCAAATGACGGTCGCGCGGCGTGACGTGCTGGGCGGTGGGCTCCTCGCCGCCCTTTCCCTGTCCAGGCGAGATGTGTGGGCCGAAAACGTGGTGGAAATTAAGATGCAGGGGCGCGCGGATGGCTCGCATGTCTGGTTCGACCCGATTGGTGTTCTGATCAAGCCCGGTCAGATGGTCCGTTGGATCAACCAGAACCCCGGCAATTCGCATACGACGACCGCCTATCATCCAGCAAACTTCGGGAGGCCGCTCCGCATTCCTGAAGCGGCAAACTCCTGGGATTCAGACTATCTCCTGCCTGACGAGAGCTTCTCCGTTACCTTCACCGAGCAAGGGGTTTATGACTATTATTGCATTCCCCATGAGCACGCTGGAATGGTCGGCCGCATTATCGTCGGCAAACCAGAAGCACATGGCGGTTGGATGGAGCCGGTCGCTGCAAGCCGCCTCCCGGATGAGGCCCTCAAGGCGTTCCCGACGGTCGAAGAGATAATGGCGAAACGGATCGTCCGTCAGGCTTAGAGAGCCGCCGCGAACGTTCGGCAGTTGTCCAGCCGATGAGGCGATCCATGAAGTGGATGCGGGCAGGGGACCGGAGTTCCTGACGGCCCTCTGTCAACAGGGAGATGACTAACCATGGCAGACATGGTGCTTGCGAAAGAGATTTCGCTGCGATCTCAGGCGGAGCGCAGCGGCTGCGCACAGGCAGTCCAACAGCGCGAACGCGCAATGTATCGACTTTCGACCTTGGGCGAGATGACTGGCGGTATTGCCCATGATTTCAGAAACCTCTTGGCGATCATCGAATCCGGCCTGAGGCTCGCCGAAAGAAAAGCCGACCAGCCGGAGAGCGTGCGCGCCTATATTGCGGCGGCGCGGGAAGGCATCAATCGAGGTGTCGAGCTGACGTCCCAGTTGCTCGACTTTGCAAACCACAGAGAACTCGAAGTCCAAGCTCGCGACTTGAACGAGCTTGTCAAATCTTTCGAGCCTTTCCTCAAATTTGGCGCGGGAGCTCACATCCGCGTTAAGCTCGAACTTGGTTCTGGGATCCCGAGCTGTCTAATCGATCCGTCGTTCTTGGACGCCGCCGTTCTTAATCTGGTCCTCAATGCTCGGGATTCCATGCCAAGCGGCGGCGAGATTTCGATCCTAACAGAGCGTTTTATCCAGACGGATGCTGCAATCGGCCAGCCTGCGCCGGGAGCCTATGCGCGCCTTCGCGTCAAGGACAATGGCTGCGGGATGGAATCGGATCTATTGCAGCAGGTGTTAGATCCTTTCTTTACGACTAAGGGCGAAAACGGCACCGGAATGGGATTGTCCCAAGTATACTCGACTATGCAGATGGTCGGGGGCCATCTGCTGATTGCCAGCGAGCGAGGAACCGGGACGACGGTCGATCTTCTGTTTCCATCGGAAGTGGCCGCTTAGGCCCCTATCTTACCCTCGGATAGAGCGCGCAAACCCGCCAGAGCAGGGGCCACAACGCTCTCGTCAGCATTTGCAGACCTCACCGCGTAAACCGGGTAGGAGTACTGCGGCATTTCGGGTACGAGGTGGAGCTGCCCCGCCGCTATATGCGGCTCCGCCGCACTCATCCTGAAATACCCGGAGCCGCCGCTCGCAAGAACATAGCTAAGCGCCAAGGGACCGAGATCGAATGAGAGGTCCGGTGTGACATCCGGAAAATTCATGTCGTGGTGCAGCACGAAATCCGGCCCCCAATCCATATAGACGTAGTTCGTCTCCTCGAGGCGCTCCGCTTCAGGATCGGTTGTCACAAGGACGAGCTTTTCTTCCATCAGCAGATCGATTTTGAGGCCGGGGCGATGTTGGGGCGCATACATGATCGCCACATCGACCAACCCCGAGGCGACCTGATTGATCAGATCCTGAGGGACGTCGACATGTACGCGAAGCGCGATGTCGGGAAGGGACTGACGAATCCAACTGACCCAGTTCAGCAGGAGCGGTTGCGCAAGCGTGACTTCGCTGCCTACGGTCAGCACTGCTCGGCGGTTTGCCGGCACCGCGACCTGTTGACGAGTGCGCTGCCATAGTTGGACGAACGTTGGCGCGTGGCGCAGGAACTGCTCGCCAGCCGGCGTGAGAGACGCTCCCCCTTTATTTCGAACGAACAGCGGTCGGCCAAGCAGTTGCTCGAGGTTGCGAATCCGCGCGCTAACTGTCGTCTGAGCAACATTCAAGCGTTCAGCGGCGCGAATAAAGCTTCCCGTTGAAACGATTTCCAAGAACGTACGGGCGAGCTCAATGTCCATCGAGCATTATCATAAAAATTGCGCTTAAATGTCAATCGAACTCGTTTGGTAAATACTAGCTAAGGCTAATATTGGGTGAAATCGACCAGTCGAGCGCTGCACGCTGGGTAGCTGATTAACCCAGCGGGGCCGCGCCCGAGGTATTGCGCGACGAGCCAGTTGGCGCGGCGGCACAGCTCATAATAGTCGCCGCCACGGCCCACACCCGCGCCGATCGTCGGCGATCGCGACACTCGGTAGGGCATTTTATCGATGTGGCACCAAGATCTCCGTGAGGACAACAGCATCGTTATGCGTCTCGTCGTGCGCCGCATAGACAAGTGTGATCGGACCTTTAAGCACTAAGTTGCGCAATCGATCAAATTCCTCGCGATGCTCCTTGATCTCCTTGGCCCATGACTGGGCCTGATCTGGCGCGGTATCAGACTTGCTGATCTTCCTGACGGCAGCCAGCTGGTCGGCCATTGCGGCGATGCGCAGGCGCTCGTTGTGCGCCGCGGGGCGGAGTTCTTTGCCGTTGACGCGCATTGTTCGCCCTACAACCGCCCGCTCGTCGACAGACTAGTGGTCGACGACACCGTCCGCTGCCCATGGCATTACGCATGTTTCAGCTTGCGGACCGGGGAGGCCTTCGCGCACCCGCCTTCAGGCCGCTGACATGCTGGTGGGTGGAGAAGTGCGACGGCTATATCTTCGCGGTTGGCAAGCACAAGCGCGCAGAGACAACAAGCGAGCATCCTGTCGAGGCTGCGCCCGAGAAGATCGTCATCGTCGGGCAATTGCTGTGGAAACCGAAACAGTGGCTTACAGAAGATCAACGTGAACAGGATTGATTTTCAACTTCTTGCGCTTCCAGGCACCCCAATGGTGATCACCTCGACATTTATCGTCATGGATCCGTTGGGATCGCAGCCAGAAAGTCGCCCAAGGATGAGTGAGGCCGAATGAACCATGTTGATATCCGGAAATGCAAAACCTGAAGTGGGCCAACTGAATCCAAGCCATATCATCCTCGCGACCGACGTCAGCGCAAGATGCGACCGAGCACGGGACCGCGAACGCTTGCACAAGCTATGCTGGTGGCCGCCATGGGGTGGGCTTCGTACATAGGATAATTCGCGGACCGCGCGCGCACGACAGATACTATGTCTCGATGCGATGTATGTGACCGGATGCTATTGGTGTTGCCGATCGGAATCCGCACCGCAAGCCCGATCTATTTCGAAGCCGCCTTGATCATCGGTGTGCTGGGTTCGTCTCAAGCGTCGCTCGCCAAGTTCCTTATGCGGGGCGAGGTGATCGAATGCATGCCGAGAACCTGCCCACTGGGCCGCGCTGCTGGACGGTTTTCCTCGTCCTTCTAAGCGCCCGGGCTGACGCTGGTCGAAGCGATCGGAACCCTGCGGTTCGGCACCTTCTTCGAGCGCGTGCATGCGCCGACCCTCGGCACGAGCTGGGGAACAAGAGCCATCGCGCTCGCGTCGTCTGTTTTTCAGCGTTCGGTTCGGTCCGTGGCGCAAGAGATCCTGATCGGCGTCCTCATCGCGATTACTCGCTCGCCACCCGATGCTGCTCTACCGCGCGGCCCTCTATCGCGACCGGACCGAAGGGATCAAGGGCATTCCGACACGATCGGTCATGCGGCCTCCGCAGGAAACGACCGTCCGGGTGGGGTTGGAACTGGCGGTGAGTAGCCGCCGTCCGAGAGCGACGGCTGCCAGTCAAGCAACTCCGCCCGTGAGCGCCCCGTCAGCTGGCAGTATTCGCTCGAATTAACCTCGTTTCGCCAGCGTCCAAAGGCCGCATCTCAACCGATTGAATCCTTACGCCAAGTGACCATATCGGAGTCATGACTACTTCACGTCGACACAAGCAATACTTAGTCCTCTCAGCGTCCCTGCTGACGCGCTCGTAACCCCGAGCGGCTCGAACGCACGCGTTCGCCGCCTCGGGGATCCCTCTGAAATAGACAGTCTGGCCGCGGCTACTCGCGCGGAGCTTAGCGCCGTTGCGTCTGCATGCCGGTGATGCCTCCCGTATGCCCGTTTGCCGCTTCGCTTCCGCGGACCTCGCGACGGGGCCGATCAATGTTGCGAATGGAGGGCAACAATGTCCGCATACGAACACTCATCAACCCAAGTCCGCCACGATCTGACGCTGCGCAGTCCCAGGGTCACGGTCGCGCGAATTCTTCTACGTGCGCTGCAACGCCGGCAGCGGAGGCGGGCGGCCGCCGCGCTTAATAACCTCGACGACAGGCTGCTCGCGGACATCGGTATAACGAGGAACGACATCCCCAGGATTGTCGAAGGGCTCTTCGCTCCGTCAGAACAGGTCACCAAAATCAATGAGAGCGGAAAGCTGTCCGAACCCTCCATACTGTTGAACAACGATGGCGACCTGGCGGACAAGGCCCGGGTTAGAGCCCAGTCAACGCAAGTTAAGCGCACTGACACGGAAACGCCGACGCAAAGCGCTGCAATTGTTAAACGCTCCATACCAAGTGCGAGACAACGTAGCTCGCCGGTAACGAAGGTTGAGGCAGCGAAATTATCCGGACAGGTTTTCATCGCTGAAGCAATGCAATTGGACAATGAAATAAATCAGCTGAGACGGCAGTTGGCTCATAAGTTGCGTTTGCAGAACGAGCAACTAAAGCGAATGCTTGCCCGATACGATACTTATTAAACGCAAATGGCTCCTAACAATTGGATAAATATGAAGACCCAGCAGCGAAAATTTGTCGTCGAAGTTAAGTCGTCCCGCCGAAGGGGCGGAGCATTAAAGCCGTCTTTCTGGGGCAACGCCGATCTCAAGGCGTTAGCGCGTGAAGCCGCGGCGGAGGCGGAGCAACTGTTCGCGCCGATTGAGATCTCGCGGAATGACCTGGCAGAGGTCGGTGGAACGACCGATCCAGGCGCTAACATCCCTACGGCCCGAGTCCGCAACGATGATCCCCCTGAAGGGACGCCGCAGATCGTTCTGAGAACACGCGATAATGATGCCGAGATCGAACCAACGACCGTGGACCGTGCCGAACCTAGCGCGACGAAGTCTGTTTTGGCGCCCCTCGGTTTCGCTGTTCGACACAACCGCAGAAGACAAAGAAAAACGACAGCTATCTCTCATGCCGAGCGAAATGATTCCCATATCATCGACAATGAACTGCTCAGATTGACGGAAGAAAACCGAAGGCTGCAGTCTGTATTGAAGGACCGGCTGTTGGCGGAAAACGCGCAACTCCAAGAAATGCTCAAGCGTTATCAAGCTGGTTTGTAGAAGGAGAGACGATCCTCGTCACAGCATGATTGGTTGAGCCCCGAGATCCGCGACACGCATTCAATTAGAGGTCTCTGATGTTGTAGCCACATGTAACAGGGGATTGGATTCTCGACATCGGTCCGGTGCAACCAGCCGACCTGAAGGCAGGCGGCAAGATCGTTCACGGCTTAAAGGTGAGCATTGCGCAAGCGCGATCCTGCTTCGGTACCAATCTAGAGATCGTCAATGCCCTCAAGCCTTGGCGGACCATCGAGGAAAGCTTGCGACGGTTGAATGAGCATCGGGCACTCGAAACCGAGGAGTGCGCTCTACAAGGGTGCCGAACCCGTGTTACGGCTAGAGGACATGCATGGCTATGGGCCTGCCAAGGACTGGGATCTTCAGCTTGCCGAGGATCTTCAGGACTGGAGGGAGGGAAGGCTGGCCTGGTCGGAGGTGGATAGGGGGCTTCTGCTCAGCGGCCCAACCGGCGTCGGTAGAACTATTTCTGCCGGGCGCTAGCCGAAACCTGCTGCGCTCATACGGCGCGGCAAAGCGGGAAGACATGCCAGATGTTGAAAATCGATCTCACAAGGGTCTCAACAACCGCGCCGAGAACTCTCACCTACCACTGCGAAAACGTGAACGGATGATGCAGGGATTTCGATCGGTCAGCGGCGTGCAGCACTTCGTATCGATCTTCTCCGCCGTTCGAAATCTCTTCGTCGCACCGCATCAGAAACACTCAGCCCTTGCCACCCATATTCATCGCATCCGCGCCATGGCACACTGGAAGGCCGTGACCGGCGCGCACGCCTGATTTCACTGCTTGACGCCATCCTCGATCATGGATGAAACAATGTGAC
>NZ_JBNDHT010000071.1:0-33735 GCF_056755115.1 Rhizobium sp. SVR5-2C
GTGACGACGTCCTGGCCAACAAAGCCGTCGACGGTCGTCGATACGGTTTCGCCGGTCGGGATGCTGATGACGGGCGCGTCGTTGGTACCCGTCACCACGACCGTCACCGTCGTCGTATCCATGCCGCCGTCACCGTCCGACAGCGTCACATTGTAGGTCAGCGTCAGCTTCTCGCCCTTGGCAAGATAGTCGAAGGTGTTGTCCGGGGCGTTGAACGACCAGTTGATCGCACCAACGGCAGAACCTGCAGCCTTTGATGCCAAGACGCTCAGGAAGTTGCTATAGTCGGCGCTCGTGCCCGTCACGCCGAAGGCCGTAACGCCTGTCACCGTTGCAAAGTGGCCGGTATCATTCAGATCGGCGTCGGCAAAAACTATCGTGCCGGACGCCGTGTCGAAGGACGACGAACCCGTCACGCCAGGCCGCTCGCCGATCAGACGGATATCATCATAGGCAATCACAGGCGCATCGTTGGTGCCCGTCACAACAACGTTCACCGTCTGCGTCGTCTTGCCACCGTCATGATCATCGACTTCGATCGTGTACTGCAGCGTCAGCTTCTCGCCGGCCGCGAGATAATCGAAGATCGCATCCGGAGCCTTGAACGTCGCCTTGACTTCACCATCAGACGAACCGGCGGTCTTCGTCACGCTGTCGATGTCCAGCGCATTCGCAAGCGCAAGACGGCTGAGAATGTTGAGACCGTCCGTCTCGCCGAGCGCCTTGAAGCCCGTCACCTTCGCCGTATGGCCAGTGTCGCTCAGATCCGCGTCGCTGAAGTGAACCGACAGATGCGCAACGTCGTTCGAGAAATTCAGCGTCTCGCCAACCCGCTCCGTTACGTCGACCGACGTGCTGTCGATGATCGGCTTGTCATTCGTGCCGGTGACGGTGATCGTCACGACCTGCGTGCCCTTGCCGCCGTCGCCGTCATCGACCTGAACCGTGTAGCTCAGCGTGACGGTCTGACCCTTCGCAAGATAATCGAAGGTCTTGTCGTCGGCCGCAAAGTTCCAGCCGATCGAACCCGTCTGTGAACCGGCGTCCTTCGTGACAGTACCCGTATGCATCAGCGCAAGAAGCGCCTCGTTCGACGGAAGGCCGTTCGAAACGCCGCTCGCCGACACGCCCGTCACGGAAGCCGTATGGCCAGTGTCGTTCAGATCGACATCCGTGAACGAAAGCGTGCCCGATGCCGTCCGGTCCGTCTCCGAACCCGTCTGATTGGCAAGCTCCGTAAACGAGCCTGCACCCGCCGCCGCGATGACAGGCGCATCGTTCGTGCCGGTGACAATGATCGTCACCTTCGACGTGTCCGTGCCGCCATGGCCGTCCGACAGAAGCACGTTATAGGTCAGCGTCAGCTTCTCGTCCTTGGCGAGGTAGTCGAAGGTGCTGTCCGGCGCGTTGAACGCCCAGTTGATCGCACCAACAGCGCTGCCTGCTGCCTTCGCCGCAGAAACCGTGAGGAAGTGGCTGTAATCGTTCGAACCCGTACCCGTCACGCCGGAAGCGGAAACGCCCGTCACCGTCGCAACATGGCCGGTGTCGCTCAGATCCGCATCGCCGAACAGAACCGTACCAGATGCCGTATCGGAAGACGTAGAACCCGTCTTGCCGGACTGCTCGCCGATGAAGCGAAGATCGTTATAGGCAATCACAGGCGCATCGTTGGTGCCGGTCACGACGACATCAACCGTCTGCTGCACCTTCGCGCCATGCTTGTCGTTCACTTCGATCGTGTATTGCAGCGTCAGCTTCTCGCCGGCAGCAAGATAATCAAAGATCAGATCCGGAGCCTTGAACGTCGCCTTGACCTGGCCATCCGTCGAGCCGGCGACCTTCGTCACACTGTCGATGTCCAGCAGGCTCTGCAGCGCAAGGTTGCCTAGGAAGCCGCCAGGAAGACCACTCGTTACACCGAGCGCCTTAACGTCCGTCACCTTCGCCGTATGGCCGGTGTCGCTCAGATCCGCGTCGCTGAAGTGAACCGAAAGATGTGCAACGTCGTTCGAGAAGGAAAGCGTCTTGCCGGCCTGCTCCGTCACATCAACCGACGTGCTGTCGATCACCGGTTTGTCATTCGTGCCGGTGACGGTGATCGTCACGACCTGCGTGCCCTTGCCGCCGTCGCCGTCATCGACCTGAACCGTGTAGCTCAGCGTGACGGTCTGACCCTTCGCAAGATAATCGAAAGTCTTGTCGTCGGCCTCAAATTTCCAACCGATCGTACCCGTCTGCGAACCGGCGTCCTTCGTGACAGTGCCCGTATGCATCAGCGCAAGAAGCGCCTCGCTCGGCGGAAGCCCGCTCGAAATACCGCTGACAGTCACGCCCGTCACCGAGGCCGCATGGCCCGTGTCGTTCACGTCGATATCCGTGAACGAAAGCGTTCCGCTAGCCGTACGGTCCGTCTCCGAACCCGTCTGACCGGCAAGCTCCGTAAACGAGCCTGCACCCGTCGTCGTGATAATTGGGGCATCGTTGGTGCCGGTGATGGTGACGGCAATATCCTTGGTGACGGAGTCGTGATCACCATCGGCTACAGTGTACGGGATGTGGAGGACCGCGGTTTCTCCCGCTGCCAAGCTGTCGAATGCCGTGCCTGGATTGATGGTGATCGTGCGGCCATCGGCTCCCAGAACAATCTCGGGCATGCCGAGCACGACGCCCGTAGGCACGCCGCTCAGGCTCGCATTACCGAGGGTTATCGCAGCACCGTGCTGGTCGGCGCCGAAGTTGAAATCGACACCTTCGGTCAGCGTGACCGTCTTCGTCTGATTTTCGGACATGCCCGAAGTCACGTCGGTTGCCGTCGGAAGGCTGTCGCCAACGTTGATGATGAACTGGCCGGCGCCGAGCGTCACCGTATCGTGGTCGGCGTCGGAGGCCTGAACATAGGCGCTGAGATCAAGCGCCATCGTATCGCTGCCGACGGCGTGATCGAGTTCACCGTACAATTTGAAGGTGGCAGTGCCGTCAGCCGCCACGTTGAGCGTGAAGATCGGCTTGTCCTGCTTTCCGTCAATATAGCCGATGAGCGTGGTGCCGTCGGATATGATCTTTACCTGTTCGCCGCCTGCGGTGACCGAGCCAAGATTTTGCGCCGCGACGGTCTTCAGCGCGAAGGATGCGCCGCCATTGACATCGTCCGCGCCAACATTGACCAACGGGGAGAGATCGACAGTCGCCGACGAAACATTCGGCGCGGCCCCGATCTGGAGGCTCCAGTCCCGCAGCGTGCCAACGTCCAGCCCCGCGTCGTCCCTGATTTCGAGGGTCCAGGTTCCGCTCATGTCCTTGCCGTCGAGAAGCGAAAGCTCGTCGATTGTAGGACGCCACGTGCCAACGAATGGCTGCGAGGCAGACCCAAAGCTTTCAGCCGCTTCATCGTCGAACGTGATGACGCCGTTCGGATCGCCACTGCCGCCGTTGTCGTTGATCAGCTGAATTCTGGTGCCATCCGGGGCGATCAGCGTGATGTCGAGGTCCGACATGAAGGTATGGGCGAGATTGATCGACACGTTGACGTCGTGAATGGTCCCGCCGGCGGGCACCGTGATGGTCGAGGTGACCGTACTGACGTCCGGGATGGCAAGATTGACGGAACCCGATTCGAAGCTGTGCGGTTGAACCGTGAGGTCGCTTTCCGTGACGTTGCCGGAAACGATTGTATTCGCGTTGATCGTCGGGCCGTCGTCGCGGATGTCGATCGTGGCATTGCCGGTGACGGCATCGCCGTCCTTGTCGGTCACCGTATAGGTAAAGTTGAGGCCGAGCGCGTCGTGCGCGCCGGTCTCGCCAACATCGGGATGGTCGAGCGGGCCGTATTGGGTGAAGGTGAAGGCGCCCGTCGAAGTGTCGGTGACCTTGAGTTCGAAAACGGTGATCGTCTTGGCTTCGGCGCCTTCACCGATGGTGATCGTGCCGGTGATCGTCAGGCCGTTGACGGTGACGGTGACGTCATGGCCGCCGGAGGTCAGGCCGCTGACGGGCTTGCCCGCGGTGCCGCCTTCCTCGTCGACATCCGTGCTGCCGGTGTAGTTTACAGCGGTGATGACGCCTACGTCCGTGCCGCCGTTAAAGCCGAACTGGCCGTTGACCGTCTGCTGGGCAAAGCCGCCCTCGGCGTTCGCCGTTTCCGTCAGCGTGAGCAGCTGTGTGGTCGTGATCGTCGGGACATCGTTGGTGAATTCCTGCGTGCCGCCGAGCGTCGGATCCAGCTGCTGCGTGTCGGCCAGAAGCTGCGCCAGCTGGGTCGGGGCGTCGTCACCCGGCTGGAGCGTATCCTGGAACTCGGCGCCGGAGCTCGGCGCTGCCGCGGTTGCGGTATCGGTGCCGTCCGGGCCGGCGGCGACGTTGATCTTGCTGTCGTTCAGCGCTGCGATGACGGTGTCACGTGGCAGCTCGACGTCTCCAAGCATGAAACTGGGGACATGCAGGGCGCCGTTGACGATGACGATTTCCGTTCCGTCCGCCTGGACGAGCACCAGATTGCTGCCCTCGATGTGAATATCGTCCAGCGAGACGTTGGCCGGAAGATGAGCAACGTTGTTCTGGTCGGCAACAACTTCGTTCGGGTTGGCGTTCGCGGGTGCCGGCGGGGTGGCCTCCACGCGGCCGGTCTTTGGGGTCTGCTCGCTGCTCGCCGCCTGAGCGAGCTCGACACGCTCGACCTCGGCCGGCTTTGCATCTTCGCGAATATCCGAAAGAAACTCGTGCGGCGCGTTTTCGCCATCGACGTTCGAAATGCGCAGATCTTCGTTAGACATGACTCTACCCCAAATGTACAACTGGGGCCTATCAATTACGCGGCAGGGCTAATTGCAATACTTCCTTAACCGGGCAGGCATAGCCGGTTATGCATCCCCCCAAAAATGTTCAGGAACGATTAACCCTGGCCATGGGTTTTGAGGGCGGGAACGCTAAAATTTGAATAAAATTAATAGATTAGAACGGGCGATCTTAGCCGCCAAAAAGAGGGCGGCGGCTCCTGTCGAGAGCCGCCGCCGGCATTTCCAACATTGCGATTCGCCGTTTTGCGGGGCGCTGCCGATCGCTCTTTGGAGAGGGTCAGCGTCCAGGCGCCACGAGGCAGAAAAATGCACCCTGCGGGTCCGTGGCATTGATGACCCAGCTGCCGCCAGGCACCTCCATCGGCCCGAAGAGGACCTTGCCGCCGCCCGCATTGACGCGCTCGACGGCGCTGTCGATGGCTGGAACGTTGAAGTAATAGCCCCAATAGCACACCGGCACGTTGGCGGGCTTGGTCATCATGCCGCCGATCTGCTTGCCGTGCTCGGCGAAGATGCGGTAGGCGCCCATCTCGCCCATGTCGAAGTCGTGATCCTTCGTCCAGCCGAAGATTTTCGAGTAGAAGGGGAACGCTTCCTCCATATTGCCGGACATGAGTTCATGCCAGCCGACATGGCCGGGTGTGTTCATGCCGACATCCGGCGGCGGGTTTTCCGGCGGGATCGGCGTCATGATACAGATGACGGCGCCGTGCGGGTCGGCAACGACCGCGAAGCGGCCGATCGTCGGGATATCCTCCGGCGGGCGGCGCACCTTTCCGCCGTTCGCCTCGAAATCCTTGGCGGTCTGATCGACGTCATCGACGGCGACGTAGCCGGTCCAGTTCGGCGGGATGCCCTGCCCTTCGAGCTCGGCCGGGAAATCCATCATGCCTGCAGCCCCCGCTCCGTTCGCTTCGAAGATGGTGTAGGCAGGCAGGTTGGCGATCTTCATGTCCTTGGTCGTCCACCCGACGACGGAACCATAGAACCGGGCGGCGGCCTGGGTATCTGGCGTCATCAGTTCGTACCAGATGAACTTTCCATGCGTATCGGAAGCCATGATCTTTCCTTTCACGCTTTGTGATTGAGTGAGCTGTCATTCCTGAGCGATTGCGTGAGACGTCATTGCTGATCACCGCGCGCGTGCGTAGCGTGCCTCCATGAACTGCTTCCAGCTGCCGTCCGGCTGCTTCGCCGCCGAGGTGAAGGTTCGGTGATCGTCATCGATGAAGGTGATCTGCTCGCGGTAATCCTGTTCGGCGCCGTCGGACTGGAAATCCGGCCCTCTCGTGTAAAGGTTGAGCACCTTGCCGTCCGCAGAGACGTCGCCCTCATAGACCCACATGTGGTCCATCATCGAGCCGATCCAGCTGCCGACATATTTACCTTTCGTGGCATTGTAGCCGAGGGTCAGCACGGTGGTGGCTGCGCCGCCGCCCGGCATTTCGCCATTGCCTTCGGCAACGAACCAGATGCCGTGCAGCGAGCGCACGATCTCCGTCCATTGCTGCCCGCCGGTCATTTCAGGGGCCGTGACATCCCAGACGCCAACCAGCTTCTCGAGAAAACGGTGCTCCTCCAGCACCTTTGCACTTTCCATCATCCTTCTCCCTTAGGTGATGCTAGCAAGTTTCAATGACAGGACTGCGTCTTCGGAGCGCCCTCATATTCGTCATGGCGCTTGACGAAATCCATTGTGCCGTTCTCGTTGCGGCCCTTCGGCGCCCGATCGAGGATCATCAACGTGCCGATCGTTTCCTCCAGACCTCGGGCATAGCTAGAGTAGGTGTGGAAGATTTCACCCTTCTCGTTCTTGTAGAAAGCGCTGAGGCCCGGGAGTTCGTCGTTGGCGTCGGCGGATTCGATCGCGCTGAAGTTATAGAACACCGTCTCCTTGGCGAGGTCCTCGGGACTGAAGGAAACGTGGTAGTCAAAATTGAAGTCGCTGCCGGAGGATGAAACCCAGGGAAATTTCCAGCCCATTCGCTTCTTGTAGGCTTCTATCTTGGGAAGCGGAGCGAGAGACACGGCGACCCATGTGACGTCGTGATTGTTGAGATGCGGCAGCGCGCCATCGACGTGATCGGACACGAAAGAGCAGCCCGGACAACCGGCATCCCAATCCGGCCCGAGCATGAAATGGTAGATGATCAGCTGGCTGCGACCGCCGAAGAGATCGGAAAGGCTCTTCCTTCCCTCAGGCGTGTCGAAAACATAGTCCTTGTCGACCTTGACCCAGGGCAAAGCGAGGCGCTCGGCATTGACCTTGTCTCTGAGATGCGTTGCTTCCTTCTCCTTCAGAAGCAGCGCCTGGCGGGCTTCGAGCCATTCTTCACGGGAAACGACTTGATTCTCCATCGTGTGCGCCCTCCTCCGGCGCAACCGATTACCGGCACATTCTCGTTTTCCTTGACTAAATACATTGATATCAATAGAAATTAGGCATGTCAAACGCGGTAGAGATTCCTTTTTCAACGACGCTGCTGGTGCGCGACACCTGCCTGTGCCTGCACGTTCAGCGCGCCGCCCGCGCGCTCGCACGGCTTTTCGACGACGCTCTTCGCCCGCTCGGGCTCACCAACGGCCAGTTCTCGCTGATGATGTCGCTGAACCGCCCGGAGCCGCCGCCGATGGGGCCGGTCGCCCATCTTCTCGCCATGGACCAGACGACGCTGACCGCGGCATTGAAGCCGCTGCAGCGCCGAGGATGGGTAAATGTCGTGCAGAATCCAAAAGACAAGCGCGGGCGGCTGCTGAGTCTCACGGCGGAAGGCAAGGCAGTGCTCGCCGCGGCACTGCCGATCTGGGAAAGCACGCATGCCGCGCTGGAAGAGAAGCTGCCGGACGGCGATGCGAGCAAGCTGCGGAGCGACCTGCAGGCGCTTGCGTAGTCAGCGGGCAATGCGCGGATCGTTGCCGAAATCGCTCCTCGCAAAACCGATCCTTGCTGCCGGAAATTCGCACAGCGCCTGAACGCCTGCCGCAGCCAGGCGGATGCGCCATGTCTGGCGCTCGGATGGTTCACGGGCGCTGAAGGCCTTGGCCGTCAAAAGCGCTATGTTTCGGCCCCGATTCGGATCGCGGACGGATTCGTAGAGGATTGCCTCTGTGCCGATCGCGCGGGCGGTGTCGGCGAGCGCCTGACAGGGCTCGTAGTTGACGGGATCCGTCCATTGGGCGCGACCGCTATCGAGCGGCGGGGCGGTCAGATCTATTGCCATCTTTGTTGCGACTGGAGCGGCAAAAGCCGTGTATTCCGCCGCATTCTCAGGCAGCGGCGTGCCGGGCGAATCGGCAAAGAAGAGCAGCCGGTAGAAGGCCATTTCGGCAAGCGCCGTTTCGACCTTTTCGGAAGCGTAGAAAACGCCGAGCGTTCGTCCTGCCCTGCGAAAGCGCGAGCCGTGCGGGTAGACCGCGCCGTAGCGGAAAGGCGTGGCAAGGAGATAATCGAGACCGGCACATTCCGGCGGCAGGGCCGGCTTGCTCTCCTCGAGCAGGGTTTCGAGCAGTGCCTGCTCTTCCAGCGTATCGACGAGTTTGAGCGTCGAGATCTGATGCTGCGCTTCCACCAGCCGCCAGAAACGGCCGGAGATCGGCCGCGTTTCAGACGAGAGCGCGGCGGGCGTCCAGATAGGCAAGGACATCGGTCAATCCGGAAATGCTGACGATCTTTTCGAGCGGCGCGGCGCCAAGTGCGGTATTGGCATTGCGCAGCCATTGCCGGGCAACGGCCTCGTCACCGCCGACGATTGCGTCCAGCGAGCGGAAGAGGCGGACGAGCAAGACTGCCAGCTCGAAGGATTTGCTGCCGCGCTCCAGCAGATGGTCCTGCCGCTTCATCCGCGAGACGGTCGCTTCGGAGACGCCGAGAACGGCAGCGAGCGCGCGGGCGCTGATCCCTAGCCGGTCGGCGGCATTGATCGCCGCCTTGGTAATGACGGCGGCTTCCGCGGCAGAGCGGGTTTGATCGGGAGAAATTGCGGCCATGGCGCCTATCCTTTCCTTAGAAAGAATATAGCGATTTTATTTCAGAAGAAAAGAGTAGGCTTTGCCGTTTGCCTAGGGAGTAGCTGACCAGACGCCGGAAAGCCCCCTCACCCTGCCCTCTCCCCGAGGGGAGAGGGGAACACAGAGGGTAAGGCCGCTCCCTTCTCCCCTCGGGGAGAAGGTGCCGGCAGGCGGATGAGGGGCCGCAGGCGAACGGCCAACTTCTATCAGTCGTCGGCACGCGAGGCCCCCTCATCCGACCCTTCGGGCCACCTTCTCCCCGAGGGGAGAAGGGAAAATCTCAATCAAGCAACAGTAACCGGAACTTCGGTCGAGGTGCGCATGGCGTGGCTGTAGGGGCAGACGATATGGGCGGCGGCAGCGAGCTTTTCGGCTTCGGCCTTGTCCATGCCCGGAATGTTGACCGTCAGCGCCACTTCGATGCCGAAACCGCCGCCGTCTTCGCGCGGGCCGATGCCGACCTTGGCGGAAACCGTCGCATCTTCAGGAATCTTGACCTTCTGCTGGCCCGCGACAAATTTCAAGGCACCGAGGAAGCAGGCGGAATAGCCAGCTGCAAAGAGCTGTTCGGGATTGGTGCCGGTCGCGCCGTCGCCGCCGAGTTCCTTCGGAACAGTCAACGTCACATCGAGAACGCCGTTGTCGGAAACGGCGCGGCCTGCGCGGCCACCGGTGGCGGAAGCTTTGGTCGTATAGAGGATCGGCATGTCAGTCTCCTGTGTTTGCGTTGGGGCTGGACTTTCTATATTGCGCAATTAAATTGTACGCAAGTGAATTTTGCAAATTGCATTCGGAATCTGAAAAGAGGAGAATTGCACCTCAAAGGAACAGGATGATGAAAGCGCAGACGGCGAAGATGATGGAAATTCCCGAGGAGGAGAAGCGGCTGGAGAAACAGCTCTGTTTCGCGGTCTATTCAACGGCGCATGCCTTCACGCGCGCCTACAAGCCGATCCTCGACAAGGTCGGCCTCACCTACCCGCAATATCTGGTGATGCTGGTGCTCTGGGAGCAGGCCGAGCTGCCGGTCAAAACGATCGGCGAGCAGTTGGATCTCGATTCCGGGACGCTCTCGCCGCTGCTCAAGCGGCTTGAACAGAGCGGCCTGATCAAACGCACGCGCGATTCGCGCGATGAGCGGCAGGTGATCGTTTCGCTGACTCCGAGGGGCCGATCGATGCAGAGCGAAGCGAACACGATCATGATGGCTATCGGCCGGGCCGCCGGCTGCACGCTTGAAGAGTTGGTGGAAATCCGCGGAGCCCTGCAGAAGCTGCGCGGAAACCTGAACGCGTCGGTGTAAGATCGCCCGCGCCTCTCAGCGCGGGCGCCGGTAAAGCCTATTCGGCAGCCTGGTAGGCAGGAGCACTCAGCCGCGACGTCCGCGGACCCAGCGCCGCGAGAAGCACGACCGCGACCGCAAGCAACGCCGTGAAGGCAATGCCTGCCAGATAGGGATCCCAGCCGAAGGACGGAGCCGCGCCAAAGACCGCCGAGGCGGCTGCGAGCACGATGCCGCCACCGATCTGGAAGGCCGCAAACAGCATGCCGGAGGCCAGGCCCGATTTGTCTTCCTCGACGTCAGCAAGCGCTGCGACCTGCACGGAAGGATAGGTCATCGCATAACCAACGCCGAGCGCGAGCTGCGACAGCACGACGAGCAGGATCGGATCGACGCGGCCGACGGCGGCTACCCAGAAGATGTAGCTTAGCGCCTGCAGCGCCACGCCGAGCGCCATCAGGCCGGTCGTGCCGCGGCTTTGCGCAATGGCGGCAAAGCGCGGTGCCAGGAACATGACGCAGACGCCGCCGAAAGCGAAGCAGAAGCCGGTAACGAAGGCCGACCAGCCCAACTCGTTCTGATAATAGAGCGTCGCGATGAACTGGAAGCCGACATAGACGCCCTGAAAGAGCGCGGCAACGGCGTTGGCATGGCTGAGCTTTGCCCGGCGGAACATCGCAAGCGGCACCATCGGATCGGCATGCCGGGCTTCGACGGCAAGGAAGAGCAGGATCAAGACGACCGCTGCACCCAGCGCGCCCCAGGTGGGAAAGGCGCTCCAGCCGACGGCCGCGGCATTGGTGATGCCGAAGACGAAGAGCAGCAGGCCGGGGGTGATCGTCAAGGCGCCTGCCCAGTCGAAGCGCGGGCGGGTTTCGCCCCGGTGCTCATCGGCGGGCAGGACGAAGGGCGCGATGGCCAGCGTGATGATCGCCACCGGAGCGCCCATGACCAGCGTCGCCCGCCAGCTGAAGACAGTGGCAGCACCCCCGAGCACCATGCCGAGCACGAACCCGGTGGCGCCTGTCGAGGAGAAGACGCCGAGCGCCTTGGCCCGGGCGCTCCCCTCCCGGAAGACGGAGAGCAGAAGCGCGAGCGCGGCCGGCGCGGTGAAGGCGGCGGCGATGCCCTTGATCAGGCGGGCGGCAATCAGCGTCGGTCCGCTGTCGACAAAGGCGCCCGCTATGCTTGCGGCCGCGAATAGGCCGAGCGACCAGAGAAAGACGCGGCGATGGCCGAAAACGTCGGCAACGCGGCCGCCGAGCAGCAGGAAGCCGCCATAGCCGAGGACATAGGCGCTGACGGCCCATTGCAGCGAGGTTGCCGGCATGCCGAGTTCCGCCTGAATGGCGGGAAGCGCTACGCCGATGGTCGAAACGTCCATGGCGTCAAGGAAATTGGCGGCGCAGAGTAACAGCAATGCCAGCCCCGCCCCACTTCGAGATTGTGTGAGTGTCATCGAGATCGTTCCTTTTCCTGCCGCGCGAGTTGGGAAGCGGCAGAGGAACGAGAAAATGTACATCTCCGAACCCCCTTGCAAATTGATAGTAACCATGCCAGGTATTACTGATAATGATGAATGACGCGATCCTTCGAAAAATCGATTTGAACCTTCTGCTCGCCTTCTCGGTGCTGATGCAGGAGCGCAATGTCAGCCGCGCGGCCGAGCGGCTGCTGCTCGGTCAGCCGGGACTTTCGGCGGCGCTGCGGCGGCTGCGCGAAGCACTCTACGACGAATTGTTCGTCCGTGTCGGGCGCGGCCTGCAGCCGACGCCGAGGGCGCTTGCCATCGCGCCAGCGATCGAGGATGCGCTTTCCGGTATCGAACGCGCCATCCGGCCGCCGGCCGCCTTCGACCCCGCCAGCTGGCAGGGCGAATTCCGCATCGGCCTGTGCGACAATCTCGAATCGGCCTTCTTCGGCCCGCTCGCCGCACGCCTGCGCGAGCTGGCGCCAGGTGCCCGGCTGGTGGGTGTCGCCGCCTTGGACAAACGCGAAGCCGGACGGATGCTTGACGAAGGTGCCTATGATTTCAGCGTCTCGATCCATGACGAGCCCGCCTCCTGGCACATCCGCGAGCCGCTCTTCGACCAGTCCTCCATCTCGATCTACGATCCGAACCAGCTCAGGCTGAAGGCGCCGCTGAGCCTCGAGGACTTCACCCGCGCCGACCATGTCGCCGTCTCGTTCGAGGGCAACAACAGCTCGACCAACGTCGACATTGCGCTTGCCCGTTTGGGACACAGCCGCCAGGTGGTGGCAACGGTGCCGCGCTTCTCCGCCTTGCCGATGGCGCTGCAAGCGATGCCGGCGATTGCGACGATTCCGGAATCAATCGGGCGTTGCATGGCCAAATTGCACGGGCTAGTTGTTTCAGCGCCGCCGGTTCCGCTACCGACCGAGCCAGTGACGATGCTCTACCGGCGCGTCGATCGAGCGGATGAAAGGTCCATCTGGTTCCGCCGGCTGTTCGTTGAAATTGCCGGTGCAGCGCTCGAAGCATCGGGCTGCAAAATGGGCATTTCCAAGGCAGCCGCCTGACGGCAGTGTGTCCGCCTCGTACCCATCTCATTGAAATACAATCTGTTTTTTTCGTCTCACGAAATGTGTTTGGAATATTAACCAACGTGAGCTAAAAAACATGCGCGACGTGATTGGGCTGGACTATCACAATAGGAGGCACATACCGTTGAGGGCGCGACATGCATTGGGCAAATCCATAACCGGAATTCTATTCGCCGGACTGGCTGCAACAGGGTGCACCACCGCAGCTAACACGACAGCTACAGCAAGTCCTTCCGCATCCGCGCGGCAGGTAAAAACTCACTCAACCAAGGTGACTTACAACTACACCGCGCGAGATCGCGACTGCCTGAAGCGGGCCATGTACTTCGAATCGGAGCATGCGGATCGCGCCGGCTACATGGCGGTCGGGACCGTCGTGATGAACCGGCTGACCTCAGGCGCCTACCCTAGTTCGATCTGCGGCGTGGTCGCGCAGGAAAGACAGTTCGCGCCCGGCGTCATGACCAGGGCCATCGACGCGAGAGTCGGACCGGAACTCGATTCCGCAGCGAACGGAATTCTGCGCGGGGAACGGCACCCTGGGGTCAAGGACGCCATGTTCTTCCATACTGCGGGCCTGAGCTTCCCCTATCGCAACATGCACTATGTCACTGCGGCGGGCGGCAATGTCTTTTATGAAAAGCGCTCGCGCGACGGAACGCTCCAGACGCCTTCCCCGCTTCCCGGCTATGAAGTCGCTATGAACTACCTTCCTGGCCGGATGAACTACCTTTCCGACCAACCCCCTGCGAGCCCGGTTCAATTCGCGGCCTATGACGCGTCGGCAGGCTCCTCACAGGTCGATGTACAGCTGCCGCAGACCGGGCCGATCCCATCGGCGATGCCGGTTGCGCAGACCTTGCCGGTCACCACATGGGCGCCGGATTTCACCACGACATCCTCGATTCCGGCTGCCGCTCCGGCGCCTGCAGGGACGATCATGCCGCCTGAAGGGGCACCGATCGCGCTGCCGACGCCGCGTCCGGCATACAACAGCGCAGCGCTCGACCTACGCAACCTCTCGCTTGGCGGCTGAGGGCGCCGCGGCAGTCTGTCATTCAAACCTTGAAATCAAAAACTCCCCCGGCCCGGCCGGGGGAGTTCAGTTTGTTGACAAAGGCCAATGTCAGGGGACGGCTCTCCACGCCGTCACCCCGGACTGGATCCGGGGTCCAGCAGCGCCGCGTCTGCGGCGCGTAAGACTGTCAGTCATGCGAGCCTTTTCGGCTCACAGACGTTCGCCGGCTGGATTCCGGCTCAAGGCCGGAATGACGGGGTCGGGCGTCCTCTTTAAAACTGCGACTGATGCTATCTTGGTCAGCGGCCTGAACTCCTCCGGCGGGACGGGAGGAGTTCTTTTGTTTAAGCCTCTGCGGGTCGCACCCTTGTGCGATCGCTCACTGCCACACGACGATCGGCGTCTTGACCGGCACGCGGTCATAGAGGTCGATGATATCCTGGTTCATCAGGCGGACGCAGCCGGAGGAAACGGCCTTGCCGATGGAGCGCCATTCCGGACTGCCGTGCAGGCGGTAGAGCGTGTCCTGACCGCTCGAGAAGATATAGAGCGCACGGGCGCCCAGCGGATTGACGAGGCCCGGTTCCATGCCACCGCGCTCG
Organism: Rhizobium sp. SVR5-2C; assembly: GCF_056755115.1. NCBI lineage: Bacteria > Pseudomonadati > Pseudomonadota > Alphaproteobacteria > Hyphomicrobiales > Rhizobiaceae > Rhizobium > Rhizobium sp. SVR5-2C. The sequence continues at coordinate 14,272 of NZ_JBNDHT010000071.1, forward strand.
ATCGAATATTTCGCAAGCTCCGGCTGGCGGGCGACCATCTCGTTCGGTGGCTTCCAGCGCGGCCATTTCTGCTTCCACTGGATGACGCCGCTGCCGGCCCAGGCAAAGCCTTCGCGGCCAATGCCGACGCCGTAGCGCATCGCCGTTCCACCCGGCTGGACGAGATAGAGAAAACGCGAGGGCGTATCGACGACGATCGTGCCGGGCGGCTGGCCCGTCGGGTCGATGACCTGCTGGCGATAAAAGCGGGGGTCGATCTCGTGGTAGGGAACAGCAGGGATCAGGAAGCCGCCGTCTTCGATCGGGCCGTACATCACCTCAAGCTCGGCATCTGACGGCCTAGGCGTTGTCTCGAACAAGCGTGGAACACGGAAAACGACGGGCTGAGCGGTCGGGGCCGAAGTGGAAGCGCAGCCGGCAAGCGCGGAAGCCGCAGTCAAAGCCGAAAGGGAGAGAAAGCTGCGGCGGGAGAGAGGTTTTTCGTGACTCATGCGCGGGACGGATTTCCTTCCTGTCGCGGGGCGCGCGCATCATACGACAAACACCCCGGTTGGTTCATTCAACGCCGGTGACATCTCATAAAATCTATTCACCGACGGTAAATAAGCCATAGCCTCACGAAGTCGTGTCCCCGCGCAGGCAGACGATATCGTCCGCCCTGTGGCGCGGCTACATCACTACGATCTCGGCCTTGGCCGGAACGCGATTGTAAAGGTCGACGACATCCTGGTTCAGCATGCGCACGCAGCCGGACGAAACGGCCTTGCCGATCGACTGCCAGTCCGGAGTGCCGTGAACGCGATAGAGCGTATCCTGGCCATCCTTGAAGATATACATGGCGCGGGCACCAAGCGGATTTCCGAGGCCCGGATTCATGCCGCCGTTCTCGGCCGAGAAGGGACGGATATCCGGCTGACGCGACACCATTTCGGCAGGCGGCGTCCAGCGCGGCCACTTCTGCTTCCATTGAATGACACCGCGGCCGGACCATGCGTAGCCTTCGCGGCCAAGCCCGACGCCGTAGCGCATCGCCTTGCCGCCGGGCTCGATGAAATAGAGATGCTTGCTCTTCGTATCGACGATGATCGTACCCGGCTTTTCCTGCGTCGGGTAATCGACCTCCTGTCGGAGATATTCAGGATTGATCCGGCTGACCGGGATGGTCGGCAGAACGAAGTCACCATCCTGAACCTCGCCGTACGCGGACGACGCACTCAGCGGATCGGTGACCGGCAGACCGTAGGTTCGACTGTAGTTGGCGGCAGGAAGGCCGTAGGTCTGATTGTACAGCGTCGGCGGCGGGACCTCGCGCCTCTGCGGTACTGGCGCATCCAGCGCCCTGACGCGCCTGGGGTCGACACCCGGCGGCTGATAGAAGACAGGCGATGTCTCCTGCACGAAACGGTCAGGATCAGTTGCGCCGGTATCCGGAATGAGAATATTGCAGCCGCTGAGGCACGCGGCCGCCAGGGCAAGGCCGGCAAAGGGGAGCACCCGGCGCGAGAAATCCATAAATCCACCCTTTTATCCAGGCTCAGCTGAGCGATATCCGCGGGCAGATATGGCACTTGCGGCTGGCGTGAAGCTGGTGTCGGCCCCGAAGCTTCACCGGGTCGCTTCAAGGGATCAATGGGGCGAAATCACTAAACTAGCACGACGCCGTGGCCGTACACCGCCGTCAACTCGCGAACGAGCTCCGTCTCGTCTTCGGTCAGCTTTCTCACGTCGACAAAGCGCCAGTTGCGCTCGTAGAGCGCAAAGGCTTCCTTTGCCGGAAGGGGGCACGTCGGCTCGCGATCCAGCAGAAGCGATTTCAGCTGGGGGTAATCGTTCGGGATGATCTCGTCTGGCACTCGCGCCATGATGCACCCTAGTATAGTGCATCGGCCCAAAAATTGAAGGCGCGCCTATGAGGCCACGCCATGGAAAAAGGGAATGCTCTGTGCGATCTGCTCGGGCAGCGCCGAATTATGGTTGCCGGCGGCCGTAGCGGCGTCGATGTGAATGCCGGCACCACCGGCGCGGCTGACGAGCAGGCTGGTACGGTCGATGAAATGGTCCTCCTCGGTCGCGTGCGTGACGCGGACCGGGCATTTGAAACTCTGCGCGTAGCAGAGCGCCGAGCGAACCTCGAACTCGTGCTTGTTGGTATCGTCGAAACGGATGTCCTGCGGGTACCGATTGAAGAAACGGAACGCGTCAGGATTGCCGGACATCGGGGCAGCGGCACGGAATCGGTGGGTGCTCATGGCGGCCAGCATGGTGAGCGTGCCTCCAACGCTATGGCCCGCGACGAAAAGCCGGTTCGGATCGACACCGGGAAGATGCGCAAGCCGGTCGGCGGCCGCCAGCACGTCGTCCACCTCATCGTAAAAACCGGAAAAATTGCCCATCTGGCCATTTTCACCGCGGACGGAAGGCATGAGCACGACGAAACCCGCATCCATGTATGGCTTGATGAGCTGCCAGTGGCCTATGCCCATGGCGTTGCCGCCATGGAGGAAAAGCACGCCCGGCATTGCATGACGCTTGCGCTTGTATTTGCTGACCCAGGCAGCAAGCTCGAGTTCGCCGCCGGCGCCCGAGCGGTAGAATATCTGCTCGCCACCCGGCGGTGCGACCAATGGCTCGTATTTGTCCGGCGCTGGCCCCTTCCGAAGCAGCTTCGTGCGGAAGCGGTGGCGGACCTTGGCATAGTCATGCTTGATCAGGCGTGGCTGATCCGGAACCTCGAAGGCGGAGGCGATGCCGGGCAGCAGGAGGGTGCCCGCGATCCCGGCGAGTACGGCGCGGCGTTGGCGGAAGAAGTCATTTCGATCATCAAAGAACATGGCTCACCACGAATAGACCCGGCTTCGAATGTCTGCACCGGAACTCGATGACGGCCAATACACATTGCGTTGAAAGCGGGATTCTGCGTCACTGTTGCGCAGGAGGGGCTCTGCCGCGGCCGTTGTCGATCATCGCGACCAGTGTTTCGAGCCGGTCGGCCTCGTAGGACGGCTTGTCGGGACGCAGCCGGGAGATGCGCGGAAAGCGCATCGCTACGCCGGATTTGTGCCGGGTGGAGCGATTGATTCCCTCGAAGGCGACTTCGACGACGAAACCGAACTCCCTGTCGGCCCGCAGGGCGCGAACCGGACCGAAGCGCTCCGTCGTGTTGTTGCGGACGAACTTGTCGAGCACCTCCAACTCCTGGTCGGTAAAGCCGAAATAGGCCTTGCCGACCGGCACCAGCTGCTCGCCATCCGGCATTTCGGTCCAGACACCGAAAGTGAAATCGGAATAGTAGCTCGAGCGCTTGCCGTGGCCGCGCTGGGCATACATCAAGACGGCGTCGACGTTGTAGGGATTGCGTTTCCACTTGAACCACGGGCCCTTCACGCGGCCGGCCTGATAGATACTGTCCTTTCGCTTGATCATCACCCCCTCGATCACCGGATCGGGCGGCGATTCGCGCAGATCGTCCAACTCATCCCATGTCGAAAAGGCAACGAGCGAAGAGAGATCGAAGCGATCGTGCGGGGCCTGTTCGATGATTTCCGAAAGACGGTCGCGACGATCGAGATAAGTGTTGCCGCGCACGTCCTCGTCGCCGTCGAAAAGCAAATCATACGCCCGGATGAAGGCGGGATACTCCTCGAGCATTTTGGCAGTCACCGTCTTGCGGTTCAAGCGTTGCTGAAGGTCGGAAAAGGTTCTCGTCGGGCTGTTCGAGCGCGACGTGCCGCCGACCAGCAATTCGCCGTCGAGCACACCGTTGAAGCTGATCGATTCCAGGATGTCCGGGAAGGCGCCGGAAATGTCGTCGCCGGAGCGGGAATAGATCTTGCGCGTTTCGCCCGAGCGCGAAAGCTGCACACGGATGCCGTCCCATTTCCATTCGGCGGCATAGTCCGCCGGGTCGAGGTTGGCCAGATCGTTCTCCTCCACCGGATGGGCGAGCATGACGGAGTGGAAGATCGCCGGCGTCGCCAGGATGGGCTTGCCACCCCTGCCCTCCAGCCATTCGAACAGCGACTCGTAGGGCGGTTCGAGGCCGTGCCAGAGCGTTTCGATCTCGGTCACGTCCTTGCTGCCGAGATCAGCCAGCGCCTGCTTGGCAAGCCGTGCCGAGACGCCGATGCGCATGGCGCCGGTTGCGAGCTTGATGAAGGCGAAGCGCCCCGACGGATCCAGCCGGTCCATCGTCTCGCGGACGAAGCCTCTGACTTCGGTGCGGCCGAGGGAATTCATCCGGGTGACGACTTCGCCGAGGCGCGGCTGGGCGAGCGCGGAACGGTCGATGTCCTTCTCGTTGTCCCAGACGAGCGAGATCGTTTCGGCGAGATCACCGACATAATCGTAGGAATAGCGGAACAGCACCTCGTCCAGACGCTCGAGCGTCAGATCGCGGAGCATGGCGGGCTTGACGTCGCGCACCACCAGTGTGCCGGCGATGGCGGCAAGGCCATAGCCCCGGTCCGGGTCCGGCGTATCGCGAAAATAGTCGGCCAGCAGCTTCAGCTTGCCGTTGCGGCTGGGGGTGAGAACGAGACGGTCGAGTAGGTCGGCGAAGGCTTTCATAGGAGCGCTCCGTCTTTTCTTCTCCCCAGCGGGGAGAAGGTGGCCCGAAGGGTCGGATGAGGGGGTCGGCGCGTCATACAAAGGCTTTGCGAATAAGGCGGTTGTTCGCTCCTTCCGTCGCTCACCCCCCTCATCTCTCCTAACGGACATCTTCTCCCCGCTGGGGAGAAGAGGAAACCCACCGCAGCAATCACGCGTCAATCCCCCTCATCTTCGTAGCCCACCAGATGAAGCGGCTTGGCCTTGATGCCCTGCAGTTCGCACCAGCGCACGAGCGCCTCCTCGCGGCCATGGGTGACCCAGACTTCGGCGGCGCCGAGTTCCTTGATCGTCTCGGTGAGTTCCGGCCAGTCGCAATGGTCGGAGATCACCAGCGGCAGTTCGACGCCTTGCTGCTTGGCGCGCTGGCGCACCATCATCCAACCGGAGGCGAAGGCGGGAAGCGGATCGTTGAAACGGCGCGCCCAGCGATCGGCAAAGGCGGAGGACGGCCCGACGACGACCGTGCCCCGGAAGGCGGCTTTATCGCGGCTCTCGATCGTTGCCGGCTGCAGATCGCCAAGATCGATGCCCTGCCCCTGATAATAGTCGCAGAGCCGCTCCATCGCGCCATGGATATAGATCGGCTCGCTGTAACCGGCATCGCGCAGCAGACGGATAACACGCTGCGCCTTGCCGAGCGCATAGGCGCCGATCAGATGCGTGCGCTCCGGAAACTGACGCAGCGAGGCCAGCACCTTGCCGGTCTCGTCCATCGGGTCGGGATGGTGGAAGACCGGAAGCCCGAAGGTCGCTTCGGTGATGAAGACGTCGCAGGGGACCGGCACATAGGCGGCGCAGGTCGGGTCCGGGCGGCGCTTGTAATCGCCGGAGACGACAATGCGGGTGCCGTTCTTCTCGATGGCGATCTGCGCGGAGCCGAGAACATGGCCGGCCGGATGGAAGCTCACCTTGACGCCGTTCAAATCCAGCTCTTCGCCGAAGCTCGCGGCCTGCTCGCTGCCTGCGAAATCGTCGCCATAGCGCAGGCGCATGATGTCAAGCGTCTGGCGCGTGGCGAGAACATGCCGGTGGCCGGAGCGGGCATGGTCGGAATGGCCGTGGGTGACCAGAGCCCGATCCACCGGCCGCACCGGATCGACATAAAATCCGCCCTCCGGGCAATAAAGCCCCTCGGGGGCCGGGTAAAGCAGAGCATCGGGTCTCATCATGAGCGAAAAGATAGCGAGAAACGGGCGGACCGCCAGTGGCCCTTTGCCGTTTGCGTCTGATCGCTGTCCCCGGGGAATGTCACGGGTTGTTTCAATACTGAAAAGGCAGCTTACTTCGCGGCAAGGATTTTGTGCAAAAACAGAGATCCGAACTGACATTCACTGCTTTCGGACGGTCCTCGGATGCATCTGCGTCGCAACATACTCGGCTTTCTCGGCACGGCGCTTGCCATGCCGGTGGCCGGTCGTGCCTTTGCGGCATCGAAGCCGCCGGCGCTGCGCGGCGCGCTGGATGCTTCGGGGGTGGCCAAGAACGGGCTGCAGGCGATGATCGACGAGGCGGCGCGGAGGGATACGCCGCTCTATCTTCCCGCCGGGACCTATCAGGCCGCGAACCTCGTGCTGCCGGGTAATTGCCGCATCAGCGGCGTTCCCGGCGCCTCGCGGATTTTGCATCGCGGCAGCCTCAATTCGGCAGATGGCGCGCGGCGGATCGAGCTTTCCGGCATCGTCATCGAGAGCAACGGCGGCATGGCCGAGGAGGAAAACGGCGGGCTTGTCCAGTTGACCGGTGTGGACGACCTGCAGATCGACAATTGTGAGATTCGAGGAAGCAGCAAACACGGCTTGCGCCTGGAGCGCTGCGGCGGGCGGATCGAGCGCAGCCGCCTTTCAGGGGCGGCGCAGGCGGGCGTCTTTGCGGTCAATTCCACCGGACTGTCGATCACCGGAAACACGGTGACCGAATGCGGCAATGGCGGCATTCTCGTGCATCGCTGGGAGAAGGGCGAAGACGGCACTGTGATCTCCGGCAACCGTGTTACCCGCATCCGGGCGGATGACGGCGGCACGGGGCAGAACGGCAACGGCATCAATATTTTCCGCGCCGGCGGGGTGATTATCGCCAACAACCATATTTCCGACTGCGCCTTTACCGCCGTCCGCGCCAATTCCGGCGACAACGTGCAGATCACCGGCAATCAATGCCTGCGCTCCGGCGAGACGGCGATCTATGTGGAATTCAATTTTCAGGGCGCCATCGTTTCCAGCAACCTCGTCGACGGTGCGGCGAACGGTATCTCCATCGCCAATTTCAACGAAGGCGGAAGGCTTGCGGCCGTCAGCGGCAACATCGTGCGGAACCTGACGCTGGCCGGCCCTTATAAGCACGAAGTCGGCTTCGGCACCGGCATCGCCGCGGAGGCCGATACGGTCATCTCCGGCAATATCATCGAAGGCGCGCCACTCTGGGCGATGCAACTCGGCTGGGGACCCTATCTGCGCAATCTCGCCGTTACCGGAAACGTCGTGCGAAAGTCCGCTGTCGGCTGCGCGGTGTCTGTGGCAGACGGCGCGGGCACGGCGGTGATCACCGGCAACATCTTTCAGGAGATGAGCGAGGGCGCGATCTTCGGTTTCGAATGGGACAAGAAGGTGTCCGGAGATCTCACAAAGGCGGGCAGCGACCGATATCCGCAGCTGACGATCGAGCAGAACAGGACCGGCTGAGACGCATCAAAACCTTTCATTGATACATAAGGTTGAGCCGCTTCCGCCTCGCTCGCCAACGCTTTAATTTGCAGCAGATACAAGGGGATCAGACATGCTGACAATCTATGGGGTTTACCGTTCTCGCGCCGCGCGCGTCTACTGGATGGCGGAGGAGCTGGGCATCGAGTTCAAATCCGCGCCGGTGATCCAGGCGAAGCGGCTTGCCAATCCACTCGCTCCCGATGCGCCGATCAACACGCTCTCGCCGGAATTCCTCGCCGTCAATCCGATGGGACTGATCCCTTCGATCAAGGACGGCGAGCTTGTGATGCATGAGTCGCTGGCGATCAACCTCTACCTCGCCCGCAAGCATGGCGGCCCGCTTTCCGCTCAAACCGTCGAGGAAGACGGTTTGCTGACGATGTGGACCGTCTGGGCGCTGGCGGAGGTCGAGCCGCATACAGTGAAGATCGTCCTCACCTACGACAACGAGCACGAAAACACCGAGGCCGGCAAGGGGACGATCGACGTCGCCTGCCGCTCCATGAAGCGGCCGCTCGCCGTTCTGGAAAAGCATCTCACCGAGAGGGACTGGATCGTCGGCGGTCGCTTCACCGTCGCCGATCTCAACGTGGCGGAAGTGCTGCGCTACAGCCAGACGGAACAGGCGCTCTTCGACGCGCATCCGAAGGTCGATGCCTGGCTGAAGCGCTGCCAGTCCCGCCCGGGCTACCTCGCCATGCAGGCGACGCGCTCGAAAGAGCCGGTCTAACTGGCTCGCAGACTGCTGACAAACTCTTTGCTGACCGGATTTTTGCGATCGACGGTGCTGTACTCACCGTCGTCATCCCGGCCTTGAGCCGGGATCCAGCGCGATCAAGTCATTGATCGCAATAGACTCTTTCGCGCGATGGACATCGCGCTGCTGGATGCCGGATCAGGTCCGGCATGACGCAAAAGAATGCGTCGGCATCCAACAACGACCTTTGTCGACAACCTGAGAGCCGGTCTAACTGGCTGACGGACCAACACCCGCGTCACGACTGGTTGGATTTCCAATCGAGCCCGATGTCGAGCGTCGGCGCGCTATGCGTCAGCCAGCCGACCGAGACGAGGTCGACGCCGGACGCGGCGATTGCGCCTGCCGACTGCGGCGTCACGCGCCCGGAGGCTTCGGTGATCGCCCGGCCTGCGACGAGCGCCACCGCTTCGCGAAGCTCATCGGGGGTCATGTTGTCGAGCAGCACTGCATCGACACCGACTTCCATCACCTCGCGCAGCTGCTTTAGCGTGTCGACCTCGACCTCGATCTTCACCATATGGCCGGCACCCGCCTTGGCCCGGCGGATCGCCTCAGCAACGCCGCCGGCAATAGCAACGTGATTGTCCTTGATCAGAACGGCATCGGAAAGCGCAAACCGGTGGTTCACGCCGCCACCGGCGCGCACGGCGTATTTCTCGAGGATGCGCAATCCCGGCGTCGTCTTGCGCGTGCAGGCGACCGAAGCTTTCGTGCCAGCGATGGCGGCGACAATCCCCGCCGTGACCGTCGCGATGCCGGACAGGTGGCCGAGGAAATTCAAGGCCGTCCGCTCGCCGGTCAGGATGCCGCGTGAGGGACCTTCGATCGCGGCGATGACCTCACCGGGCTTCACGGCCGCGCCGTCGCCGACGTGACGCGTCAAAACGATCTCAGGATCGACGAACTGGAACGCAAGCTCGGCAGCGTCGAGACCGGCGATCACGCCCGGCTGGCGCGCCGCCATGACGACCGCCGAGCGATGGTCTTCGGGGATGACGGCGGCCGAGGTGATGTCGCCGGCAAGACCGAGATCTTCAAGCAGGGCGTTGCGGACGAGCGGCTCGATCATCAGCCGCGGCAAGGAAACAAGCGTCATGTTAGGCACTCCTGGCAAGGGGATTGGATAGGACGGCCTGCGCAAAATTCAGCACCTGAGGCAGGCTCATCCGACGGCGTCTGGCGTTCGCAAGCTTGAGCGGGAAGTCGGTTCGGGCATGGGCGCCGCGTGATTCGGTCCGCAGGGCCGCAAAGACGGCAATCAGCAAGGCGACGATTGCGGGGTCGGTTGCGGGTCCCTCCTGCTCGACAAGCGGCAGGAGGGCGCCGATCGCACCGTGAATCGTGCCGCCGTTGCGCAGGACACCGAGATGTCCGGAAACAATACCGCGAACAGGCGATGCGTCGGGCTGCGGTGGCAGCGGTTCGAGCGCCGTCGGGCGCAGGCATGCGGCCGTGCCTGCTATGTCTTTGGCGGCGCGCATGCCCATGACCGCGGCTTCCAGCAGCGAGTTGCTGGCCAGCCGGTTGGCGCCGTGCAGGCCGGTCGATGCGGCTTCGCCCGCGACCCAGAGGCCGGGGACAGAACTGCGGCCGCTCTCGTCCGTGGTGACGCCGCCCATGTGAGAGTGCACGGCCGGTGCGACCGGGATCAGCTGCCGCGCTGGATCGATCCCCGCTTCGCGGCACAGCCCGTCGATCAGCGGAAAGCGCATCGGGAAGCGATCGCCCAACGCCTCGCGGGCATCGAGGAACACCCGGCCGCCGCGCGCGATTTCGGCGCTGATCGCCCGCGCCACGACATCGCGCGGCGCAAGTTCCGCAGCAGGCTGATCCGCCATGAAGCGCTCACCCCGTTCGTTGAGAAGGACTGCCCCCTCGCCGCGCACCGCCTCGCTGACAAGCGCCAGCGGCCTGCGCTTCGAGCGGAGCGCCGTCGGATGGAACTGCACGAATTCCATATCGGCCAGCTCGGCCCCTGCCCTCGCCGCAAGCGCAATGCCCTGCCCGAAGTTACCGACCGGGTTGGTCGTCGCCTCGTAGAGGCCGCCCACGCCGCCGGTGGCCAGCAGGACATGCGGCGTCGGCAGGATGAAAGCCGTTCCCTTCGATGCGCAGAGGACGCCACCGATCACACCGTCGGCGAGAAGCAGACGCCGGACTTCGAAATCGGCCAGCACGGTGACCGACGAAGTGGAGGAGACAGCCTGTGCCAGTGCACGAACAATCGCAGCACCCGAACCGTCGCCCTCGGCATGAACGATGCGCGGGCGGCAATGGGCGGCCTCGAGGCCCAGCGAAAGCTCTCCTGCTGCACTCCTGTCGAAGCGGACGCCGGCTTTCTCCAGCGCGGCGATCACCGCCGGCGCTTCGCTGATGATACCGGCGGCGACTTCGGGATCGCAAAAGCCATCGCCGGCCGCAAGCGTATCGGCAAGGTGCAGCTCCGCGCTGTCATCCGCACCGATGCTTGCGGCGATGCCGCCCTGCGCCCAGGCACTTGAGGTCTCAGCGCCTAGTGCCCCTCGGGTGATGAGCACGACCGGCTGCGGCGCAAGGGTCAGCGCCGTCATCAGCCCGGCAAGGCCGCTGCCGACAATGACGGGACGGCCGGCAAGATGGGTCAGGATCTCGGTCATATCGCCAGCATCCTTTCCACCGCCCGGCGTGCGGCAACGGCAACGGCGGGGTCGACCGTGACTTCGTGGCGGTTTTCTTCCAGCGCGGAACGGATGTTCGAAAGCGTGATCAGCTTCATGTGCGGGCAGAGATTGCAGGGCCGGATGAACTCGACGTCCGGATGATGGACGGCGACGTTGTCGCTCATCGAACATTCGGTGAGGAGTACGACACGGGCGGGACGCCTTTGCCCGACATAATCGGACATGACGGCGGTGGAACCTGCGAAGTCCGCTTCGGCGACGACATCCGGAGGACATTCCGGATGTGCGAGCACGGTGACGCCGGGGTAGTTTTCCCTCAGCTGGCGAACGTCGTCGGCATTGAAGAGCTCATGCACTTCGCAATGGCCGTGCCAAGCGATGATTTCGACATCCGTCTCCTTCGCAACATTGCGGGCGAGATATTCGTCCGGGATCATCAGCACGCGCGGCACGCCGAGCGATTCGACCACCTGCTTGGCGTTGCCCGAGGTGCAGCAGATGTCCGAAGCGGCCTTCACCGCCGCCGAAGTGTTCACATAGGTGATAACAGGCACGCCGGGATGCGCCTGCCGCAGCAGCGCGACGTCTTCCGGCGTGATCGAATCAGCCAGCGAGCAGCCTGCGCCCATATCGGGGATGAGCACCGTCTTTTGAGGATTGAGGAGTTTTGCCGTCTCGGCCATGAAATGCACGCCGGCAAGGACGATGACCTCCGCATCCACCTCGATCGCCTTGCGCGCCAGTGCAAGACTGTCGCCGACGATATCGGCCACACCGTGGAAAATCTCCGGCGTCTGGTAGTTGTGGGCGAGAATGACCGCGTTGCGGCGGCGCTTGAGATCGAGAATCGCTTCGACATCCTCCTCGAAGCTCAGCCATTCGGCCTTGGGGATGACGCGGCTGACGCGGTCGTAGAGAGAGGACGCGGACACGGCAGAATTCATGGCGATCTCCTTTATACTCTAAATGAGTATATATAGGACAAAGCTTATTATTCTCAATTCGAGATTATGTCAACCGCGGGAGAGTGGAAGTTTCGAGCCGGAGAGAGCGCGTTCTTCGAGAACGGCATGCCGGTAGCGGAACAGCTTTGCCGGGCGGCCGCCGGTTTCGCTGGCCATTTCGCCGGTTTCCTCGATCAATTGCTGCTGATCGATCAACCGGCGGAAATTCGGCTTGTGGAGGGTAAGCCCCGCCAGCGCCTCGACGCTGCGCTGAAGCTGCAGCAGGGTGAAGCTCTCCGGCATCAACTCGAAGACCACCGGGCGATACTTGATCTTCGCCCGAAGCCGGGCGATGCCGGTCGCAAGAATCCGCCTATGATCGGCAAACATCCGGCGCCCCGGGTTTTCGGCAGCCGTCGCGCCCGCCTCCGCCACCAGACCGGCCTCATACAAAAGCTCGTAGCGCTGCAGGGCGAGATCCTCGTTCCACACCGCGCCCTCCAGCCCGAAAGTAAAGGCGATCCGGCGCCTGCGGCGCTCCTGCCGGGCGGCATCCGTCGTTTCCCAGCACCGCAGCCGCTCGACGAGCGCATCGAAAACCGGCGGCTTGCCTTTGCGGTGGTCCTCCCACGGAAAATATTCGTACCAGCTATGCCAGCCCGGCGCCGGATGCTCCCGCACCAGCCCCAGATAGCTGATCGAGATCGTTCGCCCGCCCAAGATCTCGTTCTGCCGGTCGCGGTCGGCAAAGGTATAGAGCTGCTCAAGATAGCCGACGGGATGGGCCGTCTGCTCCTGGACCCATTCCCGCAGGCCGCTCTGCAGCGTGCGGTGGCCCATCTCGAAGGAACCGGAAGGCAGGGCGTCGCCGGTGCCGACCGTCATGACGCGTGGATCGTCATTGGTGACAGCGGCAAGGACGGCGATCAGTTCTGCGTGGGCAACGCCGATAGGCACTGTGGAATCTCATCCTCTGCGTGTGTGGTTGCTCGACAGCTTTGCCATAGGAGCCAAGCAAAGCCAATGGAGTGTTGAACGCACCAACCCTTGTGCTCCTCATGAAAAGAGCTTCAGCGTCCCGGCCATCTCCTCGCGAATCCAAGCCTTGAAATCTCTCACCTTCTTCGGCTCGCGCGCGCCCTCGGCGGTGATGAAATAGTGGCCGAAGCCGGTCTTGGCGCGGATGCCGAAGGGAGCGGCGAGCTGGCCGGCCTGCAGCGAATAATCTGCGAGGGTCTGCCAGGCGAGCATGACGCCCTGCCCGGCGATGGCCGCGTCGAGACAGAGCGAGGCGTCGTTGAAGACGTGGCGCGTTGCGAGCGTCGCGCCTTGGAGGCCTGCCTCGCGCATCCAGACGTCCCAGTTGAACATGGCGCGACCATCGATGACCGCCGGCAGCTTCAAGAGGTCCGCAGGCTCCTTCAGGTCCTGCGCCATCTGCGGCGCGCAGACCGGAAACACTTCCTGCGCAAGGAGCAGCTCGGCCCTGACGCCCGGCCACTGCCCCGCCCCGACGCGAATGCCGATATCGACATCGGAGGTCGAGGGATTGACGAGGTTCGTCGTCGCTTCCAAGCGCAGCTGAATGTCCGGGAAATGCGCGGCGAAGCGATCGAGCCGCCAGACGAGCCATCGGGCGGCAAAGACAGGGGCGACGGAGATCGTCAGGGTCGTGTCGTCCCTGCGCTGGGCGATCGACACGGCCTCCGACATGCGGGTCAGGCCGTCGGTCAATGCGGCCAGCACCGGCGCACCGGCTTCCGTCACGACCATGCCTTTCGGCGTTCGCTCGAAGATCACCCGGTCAAGCTGCCCTTCCGCCTTGATGACCTGCTGGCTGACGGCGCCGATCGAGACGCCAAGTTCCTCGGCGGCAAGCTGCAACGAGCCGAGACGCCCGACCGCCTCCAGCGCTCGCAGCCCGTTCAAATGCACGGAGTTCAGATTTCGCATATAGCTTTTCTATAGCGGATCACCGGTAATCTCAATTGAAAACATGGTTGAGCGGTCCGATATTGAGACCATGAACGTTAATCGGAGTTCCAGCACCGGCGAGACGGAGGCGTTGGTGCAATTCGGATTCCCGACCAGAAATCGAGCGAGGCATTGCCATGTCATTGCTAAAGTTTTTCTTGAGTGAGCCGCCTGGCCCAAGGCCCTTGGAGAATCAAGATCCGCTGTCGCATCCGGAAATCGCCGCAATGTCGCTGAGGCAGCTCGCCGACCTGCCCTTGATTTATCCCGCGCCGAAGCCGACGCGGAACGAGGGCCAGTCACTGCCGAGATGCGCGTGATTTCCGGGGGTTCTTTCCGCAAACAGGGCGCAAGGGGTTGTGGACTGCCGGACCCCGCTCTCCCTCATTCCTGTGCTTGTCACAGGAAGCCAGTCGCGCGCCATGTCTATGGCGCAGGAGACTCATTTGACGCCGCGGGAGAGTCATTCACGGCGCGGATGCGCCGTGGCTGGATTCCTGTGACAAGCACAGGAATGACGGCGTTGCAGGCAATATCAGCGGGAGAACATCTCCAGCGCTGAGGAACCCCGTCAGGCCTTTTCGATCGTCAGCGCCCGCTGCACCGCCGGGCGTTCCATCATGCTGGCGTAATGGGCCGTTGCTTTAGGGAAGCGCATCGGATCGACACCGTCACCGCGCAGCCAGCCCGTCATCGTAAAGAGATAGGGGTCGGCCACCGAATACTGCTCGCCCATGACCCAAGGTCCTGCGAACAGCTTCGCCTCGATCAGTTCGAAGCATTCCGTCATCGTCTGCGGCACCTTGGTCTTCATGGCTTCGTGGGCGGCCGGATCGTCCGCCCAGCGGCTGCCGCGGCGGCCATGCGCGTGGTTCACATGAACGGTGGAACAGATGTAGTTGTTGAACGCCTGCAGCCGGGCGAATTCGAACGGGTCGCCCGGTGCGAGCCCTGCGGCGGGTGCGATCTGTGCGATATAGGCGAGGATCGCCGGGCTCTCGGTCAGAACGCCGCGATCCGTCGCGAGCGCCGGAACCCGGCCCTTCGGATTGATCTGCAGGTATTCCGGCGAGCGCTGCTCATTATCCTTGAAACTGATCTTCCTTGCTTCATAGGTAAGACCCGCTTCCTCCAGAGCGATAAGGCTTGCAAGTGCACAGGTGCCCGGGGCGAAGTAGAACGTCAGCATGATCGACTCCCTTTTTGGGAGTTTTATAGCGCAACCGCGACTTGCCGCCTATGATGAAATGGGGCCGTTTCCGCCCCTCAGGTCAGGCCGCCTTGGCGCATCCCGGCACGTCTTCCAGCCTGTACCAGACGGGAATGCCACGCTCCCGGGCGATGCGGACATCATTATCCGCGCCCTTGGAATCGCCCGGCAGCCGCAACACCCCTTCGCAAAGCTGCAAGAGCCGGTGGGCGACGGGATGGAAGATTTCCTCGTAGAGATCGTCGCCGATCGACTTGCCGCCGGCGGCATTCCAGACCGGTAGTGCCACCCATTCGCCGATCATCGGCACATGGCCCGCCCTGAAGAGCGCGTAGGATGGTTCTTCCAGCCGCTTCAGGTTGGCCGCCATTCTTGCCGGATCGTCGCCGGTTCCGGACCTGTATGGCCCCGCAATCAAAATCAACATTGTCAGACTCCCTCACTCCCGGCCTCATGCACGGGACTTCACGATTTTGCGCGAATTTTCTTGAATGTCGAGTCATTTCGGGCATTATCATGCCGTTTCATGTAATCTCGTGCAGAGCGATGCTGACCACCCAACGCAAAACCTTGATCCTCGACATCCTGCGCCGCGACGGCCAGGTCATTGCCAAGCGCATTGCCGAGGATTTCGCGCTGTCCGAAGACACGATCCGGCGCGACCTGCGCGAGATGGCCGCGGAAGGACTGCTGAGGCGGGTCCACGGCGGCGCGATGCCGATTGCGCCGAACCTGCCGGATTTTTCGGCGCGGCGCAGCGTTGCGTCGGAGGCCAAGCAGCGGCTCGGCGCCAGGGCGGCGGAGATGGTGAAGGCGGGACAGATGATCTTCCTCGACGGCGGCACGACCACCGCGGAGGTCGCCCGGCATCTGCCGCGAGACATCGCCATTACCGTCGCCACGCATAGCCCGACGATCGCGGCGGAACTGGAGCATCACCCCTCTGCCGAGGTCATCCTGACAGGCGGGCGGCTTTACAAGCATTCGATGGTGGCGACCGGCGCGGCGGCCATGGCGGCGATCTCGCAGCTCCGGCCCGATATCTTCTTCCTCGGCGTGACCGCCGCCCATCCGGTGCACGGGCTGTCGACGGGTGATTTCGAGGAGGCGGCCATCAAGCGCCATATCGCCCATTGCTCGGCGGAAACACATGTGCTGCTGACCGAGGAGAAATTCGATCTCGTCTCGCCCTGCCCTGTGCTTGGCATTTCGGAGGTGGCGGGATTGATCGTTTCAGCGGGAATGCCGGAGGAGCGGCTTGCCCCATACCGGGCGCTCAACGCCGCAATCCTCGAAGCGTAAAGGTTGCGCCCAGCCGGGCGCGCAGCAGGGCGACGTCCTGCGGCAGCAGACTTGCGGCAAGGGCCGCCACGAAGATCGCGAGCACGACATAGGCTGGCGTCATACCGCCGGAGCCGAGATCGAGGATTGAGGCCAGGCGCGGCTGGACCGCGGCGATCGCGGACGCGATCCAGGGCATGCCGAGCATGCGTGCGGGAATGGCGCCGAAGCCTTCCGTCTCGGCGATTGCCGTGAGCACGCCGTAGGCGGCGGCAAGCCAGGTGACGGCCCGCAGCCAGGCCCATTGGCCGAAGGGAACGGTCTTCCCCTCTTCGAAGGGGATGACGAGATAGCCGCAGAACACGGTGACGAAGAGGAAGGCCGACGGGAGACCTTCCACGACCATTTCCGGCCGCAACTGACCCGTCCAGCCGGCGGCGAGAATGCCCGGGAAGGCCGCCGCTGCTGAAAACCAGATGAGCGCAACGAGCGCCCAGAGCCAGCTCGCCGAGAGATAGCGCAAGCGGGCGAAGGTGCAGAACACCATGATTGCCCCTGCAAGCCCGATGCCGGCAGGCTTTATCGCACCCGACATCGTGAGAGCGATCGGCCCGCAGGAGCCGGCGATCTCGGCGCAGCCAGATATCGCAACGACAGCCCAGGTGACGTACTCGAAGCACATCGAAAAGAACAGGAAGACCGCGACGGCGATCAGCATCCACCAGAGATAGCGGCCTGCAAACATATCCTGCCCTCATGGCACGGGTCGAACGTCGCGCCATGGTAGGATAAATGCGCCATTGCGCATCCACTCTCGCTGAATTTGGTTTAATGCATATTAGTAGTTACTGATTATCCACAATCGCCTGTGCCGCAACGGCACGGACTATGCGGAGAGCGCAGCCGTGACGCGAATATCGCCGACATGGATGCCGTTCCAATTGTGCATCGGCCTGACGGCCATCGCCATCAGCTTGGCGTGGACGTCGCTGCCTTTCTCGAAGAACCGGGCAAGGGCTGCGGCCACCATCGCCTCGGCGGCGCGGGTCGTTCCGTCCTCGCACTTCACAGCGATCGAAATTCCCTGCTCCGGAATTGCCGCGCAGAACACGCCTTCGGCGCCCGTCTTGCAGAAAATCTTGCCCGGCGCGATCTGCATCAGTTCCGTGCAGGCGCGGCCGGTACCGGCGACATAGAAGGGTTCGGCCATGCAGGCATCGAAAAGACGGCGCGAGGCCTTGGCGCGCAGCGGCTCGAGGCCATGGCCGGTTGCCATCTTGGCAAAACCATGCGCGAGGCCGCGCAGCGGCACGGCATAAGTCGGGATCGAACAGCCGTCGGTGCCGCAATTGTCGTGGCCGAGCACGGCGCCGGTGAGGCTTTCCATCGTCGCGCGGATTTCCCGCTGCAGCGGATGGTCGTAATCGATGTAACCCTTCGGATCGATATCCTGGTGGCAGCAGGCGCAGACGAAGCCCGCGTGTTTGCCGGAGCAATTGTTATGCAGCGACGTCGGCGCCTTTATCGTCCGCGCCTGATGGATGAGCGTCTTCTGGTCCGACGACCAGTGGGCCCCGCATTCCAGCGCCTCAACGCCGCGGCCGGCGCGCGCCAGCATGGAGGCGGCAAGCGCCACGTGCTCATCCTCACCGCTGTGCGACGCACAGGCGAGCGCGAGCTCCTTGTTGCCGAAGCCGTAGGCATCCGCGGCACCGCTTTCCACCAGCGGCAGCGCCTGCATGGCCTTGCAGGCCGAACGCGGGAAAACACCGGCTTCAATATCGCCGAGCGCAAAGACAACCCTGCCATCCCCGTCGACTGCGACCACCGCGCCGCGATGGCGGCTTTCGACGAGCGAGCCGCGTGTAACTTCGACAGTGACGGGATTGGACATGGGACAGAAATCCGGATCGATTTGGGGATGCCAAGGCATAGCGTCTTGCACCGATAAAGCAACGTCTTTTCGGCTGCGGGCGCGGCGCAATTGCATACCTTCTTGTGTCCGCGAGCCTAGTCGGCGCTGATCCGGTAAGCGCAGCGACGGGCGCCGGCGAGGATGTGCTCGGCGCGTTCGACCTTTGCATTAAGAATGCTGCGGAATGTCTCGAGCTCCGAGCGGCAGAAGCCTGCGCAGGCGGTGGCGGCAGCACAGATCGGGCAGTGGTTTTCGACAAGCATGAAGGAGCCGTCCTCTTCCATCCAGCTGTCGGCCATGTAGCCCTCTCGTGTCCGGATCGCCGCCAATTGGCGGACACGCGCGGCAAGATCGGATGCGGAGATTTCCTCGCGGTAGCGCTTCACCGTTTCGGTTTCGCGCGCGGAGATGACTGCGTCCAGCGCATCCTCGCCGAGCGTCCCGACGAGCGTGGTGAGAAGGGTTGCGGTCAATTCGGCATGGCCGTCCGGAAAGGTCTGGTGTCCTGCCGAGGTCAGCTGCCAGAGCTGCTTCGGCCTGCCGCGGCCGGAGCCCTGCTCCGCCACCGGCTCGGTGAGCCCCTCCTCTGCAAGCTTCGTCAACTGCTGCCGGGCAGCTTCGGAGGAAATGCCGAGATGCTCGCCGACGGCGACACCCAGTTGCGGGCCTTCGGTCTTCAGCAGAAGCAGGATACGGTTGGCAGGCGATTGACGCATCTATTTTTCCAAGTCATCGCTTGCTTTAAAGAGCCAAGCGTGTAATTTCCAACTTATAACTTGGAAAATAACGGCCCGCTAGAGAAAACATTTCGAGGCAATCTTATGAGCAGTGTCGATCAGACTGCCGCATCGCAGAACTCCGTATTTCAGCTTTTCACGCCGTCCCTGCTGCCGGCGACACTGATGCTCGGCGGCGGCGTGACGCTTTATGCGGTCGAGAGCTACATCACTGCCACCGTTGCGCCTTCGATCGTTCGCGATATCGGCGGGCTGCCGCTGCTTGCCTGGGTGACGACGCTTTATGTTGCCTCTGCCGTGCTCGGCTCGATCTTCGTCGCCATGCGGCCGCGCGGCATGGGTTTGCGCAGCGCCTATGTCTGCGGTGCCCTGATTTTCGGGACGGGCAGCCTCGTCTGCGCCGCCGCACCGGTCATGGAAGTGGTCCTCGCCGGGCGCACCGTGCAGGGCTTCGGCGCCGGGATTCTCGCCGCCCTTGCCTATGCCTTCGTCCGCTTTGCCTATCCCGAGCCGCTCTGGCCGAAGGCATCCACCCTCTATGCCGCGATCTGGGGTGCTGCGACCCTGCTGGGTCCCAGTGCGGGCGGCCTGTTTTCGGAAGGGAGTGCCTGGCGATACGCCTTCATCATCCTCGTGCCGCTCGGTCTCCTGATGGCGGTTCTTGCACCATGGC
>NZ_JBNDHT010000072.1:0-32760 GCF_056755115.1 Rhizobium sp. SVR5-2C
CATCGGGATTGAGCGCGACAGTGACAATATCGGCATGGCCCGCGAGCGCCTCGTCGATCGCATTGTCGACCACCTCGTAGACCATGTGATGCAGGCCGGAACCATCGTCGGTGTCGCCGATATACATGCCCGGACGTTTGCGCACGGCATCAAGTCCCTTCAGGACCTTGATGGAGTCTGCGCCATACTCGGTGTTAACGCCGTTTTCCGTCGCGGATATGTCAGTCATACTGTCTTTGAATTTCCCTGTTGTCGAAGCCTGGATGAGCCTTGCGAATCACCGGCTTTTTCCATTCTAGAATATAGGGTTATTGCGCCCTATTCCCAATGGCGGAGGCCGAGAATCCGCCATAAAGCAGGGGATTATGACGCTTTTCCGTCAAGTCTTCCGAGATTCTCGAGCGTGGCTGCAAGCGCGGCTAAATCCGCACTGTCAAGGCTGCGGATCTTGCCCGCCAGACGGTTGGCAAAAGCCGTGTATTCCGGGGGCAAACCTGAGGTATCGATGACGACGCGGGGATCGGACGAGCGGGCGAGCAGAAACAATTCCTCGGCTTCGTCCCAGATGATGTTGAAATAGCCTGCGATCCGCTGGAGAAGATCGAACGTCGGAATGCCGCGCTTTCCGTGTTCTAGTGCCGAGAGATAGGCTGGCGAGACGTTCAGGGCCGCCGCCATCTCCTTCTGCGACACGCCTTTGCGGATGCGCAGCCTTCTGACAGCTTCGCCGAAAGGCGTCATGACTTGTCCCCTTGGCGCCGGGAAAGCCGGATATAGAGCGCGCCTTCGCCGCCGTGGTGCTGCGCCGCCGATTCGTAAGATGATATCAGATAGCGAAATTCGGGTTTGGAGAACCAAAGCGGCACCGCGCGTTTCAACGCACCTTCACTTCCGATCGAGCTGCCCTTGCCGGTTATCACCAGCACGTGCCGCATCCCGCGCCCATGTGCCCGCAGGAGGAAATCGAGAAGAATGACATGAGCTTCGCTTTGTACGAGGCCATGGAGATCGATGCGCGCCTCGAGCGCCAGCCTGCCCTTTGCGATCTTGCGTTTGACGGGCCGTTCCAGCGGTTGATGGAGGCCGGAGGGGCGTTTCTGGGTCGAAGTTGGCGCTACGGCTTGCGTTGCCGCCTCGCTCAGTGATTTCTGCCCGGCATTCTCGATCTCGGCCTCCGCGTCCGCGAGAAAGGCGTCGAGTTCGTTCCGTTCCTCCTTCTTGCCGGCAAGCGGCCGCGTGCTGCGTGCCACCTTGCCCCAGAGAATTCTCTCATCCGTGCTGAGTTTGCGGTCCCTTGCCATCAGCGGAACCTTGCGGCGGCTGCATTCGGAATCAGGATGAAGAAATCCGCGTCGTTGCGCACCGTGCCCGCGAGCTCGCCCGCTTCATCGCCGGAACCGGCAAAAATATCGCCGCGCGCCGGGCCGACGATGGCGGAGCCCGTGTCCAGGGCGAGCATCAGACGTTGGAACGGCTTGCCCCGATCTAGATGCGTAAGGCTGTCCGAGCGGATGAAGAAGGGAAACCCGAAAGTATGGATAAGACGGTCGACAGCGAGCGACCGGCCGGCGAGCAGCGGCACTTTCGCAGCGGCGACCGGTCCCGCTTCGGGATCGGCGGCCGAAGCCTCGCGAAAGAAAATATAGGATCGATTGTGCCAGAGAACCTCATCGGACCTTTCCGGATGCATAGCCAGCCAGGCGCGAATCGATTGCATGGAAATCTTCGTGCGGTCGATTTCGCCGTGATCGACCAGCAGCTTGCCAATGGCCGAGAAAGGATGCCCGGCCTTCGCCGCATAGGTAATTCGCCCGATCCGGCCATCCGGATAGCGCAGACGTGCGGAGCCCTGCACATGCACGAAGAAAACGTCGACCTTGGATTTGGCCCAGGCAATCTCGAGCCCTCGACCATCAAGGAAGCCCTGATCGATCGCCTGCCGGTCCGGATAGGCCCTTATCTTGCCATCCTGCAGGCGGCCGAAGGCATAGGAAGGGTCTAGGCCCGGAGGGCGATTGCCATTGCCCAGATCGATCAGGTCATCGGGACGGCGATAAAAGGGGAAGCGGTAAGTAGCGTCGGGCGTGTCTGAGACGGCGATTTCGGGCTCGTAGAAAGCAGTCACGAATCCCGGCTTCCCATCGCCTCTTCTTATGAAGAACGGCTGACAGTTCTGCTCGAAAAAGGATCGCGCCGCAGCCGCAGTGGCGGGTTTGACCTCTCGTGCCTCTTCCAAGAGCGGCAAGAGATCGTCGGCACTCAGCCCGAGTGATCCGGTGCGGTATGGCTTCGTTTCGATGATTTGCCGGCGGCAGCTTTCCATGACCTCAAAAAGGCTGGAAGGGTCATCATCCTTCCAGCCTTTGAGTTCATCGAAGCTTATAGCTTGCAGAACGAAATCCGCTTTATCGTCACTCATGTTCCGATTCGGTTGCCACGAGTTTCCAATTGGGATCGCGCGAACGTGTGTCGCGGGCGAAGGTCCAGATATCGTTGACTTCGGCTACGCTTTCGGCATCACCCTCTACCAGCTTGCCGGCCTTGTCGTAGGTCGCGGAGATCAGCTGGCTGGCGATACGCAGCGTAATCTGTGCTTCGCTGCCCTTGACCTCGGCATGCGTGATATCCGCCTTGTCGATGCCAACGAAGGTGGACTTCACCGTCTCGCCCTTGCCTTCCCGATCCGCAATCGCTGCGTCGAAGCCGTCGTAAACTTCGCGTGAGAGAAGGTTTTTCAATGTTTTCCGGTCACCATCCGCATAGGCCATGACAATCATTTCGTAGGCCATTTTCGCGCCGTTCAGGAATTCCTTGGGCGTAAAGGATGGATCGGCCTTGTTGAGTTGGCGCAGCGCTTCATTGACCGCAGTGCCGGCAGGGGCGACGGCATCGATTTCTACGAAGCGGTCTTCCTCTTCCGCAGGGGTATCGCGGCGCGGAAGCGTCACGACCTTGCCGGCGTCAGAAGGTTCCGAGCCGACCGAATCCCGCGGCGTAAAAAGATCACGCGGCGGCTTCTCGTTTCCCGTGCGGCGCCCGAGCACGCTGCGCAGCTGAAAAAATATCAGCACCGCCGCCACAAGGAAAAACAAAGTGATGAAGTCGTTTGAACTCATTTCGTACCGCAGCCGCCGTTAACATCTCTGATATCTACTCCCATATAGTCCGCATATACAGATGATTCAAATAGCTATGGCAATCTAGCGATCGAGATATAGAGCCAGGCGGAGAGACGATGCGACTTTCGATGCTTCCAGGTTTCGTCCTGCTGCTGCCGCTGGCGGAAATAGCAGGCTTTCTCATAGTCGGGCACGCCATCGGCGTGCTGCCGACCCTTGGTCTTGTTGTTTTGAGTTTCCTGGTCGGCATGACATTGCTGCGCCGCCACGGCATAGGCATCCTTCAGCGCCTATCCGCGCAAGGCCGGAATGGTGTTATACCGGGACGCGAGCTCTTGCGGCCGGCCATGTTCGTGATCGCTTCGCTGCTCCTCATCATCCCCGGATTCATCTCGGATATCATCGCCATTCTGATGTTTATACCGGCCGTTCGCGAGCTTGCCTGGAACTATATCTGCAAGCGCTTCGTTACCGTGAGAACGACGGAAGGCTTTACAGCCTCGCAATCCTCCGGCTTCGGCAGCCGATCCACATCGACGTCAAAGGTTGTTGATCTCGATCAGGACGATTTTCGCCGTGAGCCGAACGGCAAATCGCCCTGGTCCGGCAAGCGGCTCGGCGACTAGGACCGGCCTCGGTTTCCCAGGGTTGTAAGCCTTTTCTCGAAATGTTAGATGGCGGCACCATCCAATGCGCTCGAGGAAAATCCAATGGCTGATGAAAACAACGGCAACGGCAACGGCAGCAACACAGCAAGCCCCAGCCTGACAATCCTGGCTCAGTACACGAAGGATCTTTCCTTCGAAAATCCGGGCGCGCCACGCTCTCTTCAGGCGCGCGACAAGGCGCCGGCGATCAATATCAGCGTCAACGTCAACGCCAATCCGCTTTCGGATACCGATTTCGACGTCGTGCTCTCGCTCAACGCCGAGGCCAAGGAAGGCGACAAGACGGTCTTCCACGCTGAGCTCGTTTACGGCGGCGTGTTCCGCGTCGCCGGCTTCCCGCAGGAACACATGCTGCCGGTACTTTTCATCGAATGCCCGCGCATGCTCTTCCCGTTCGCCCGCCAGATCATCGCCGAAGTCACGCGCAATGGCGGCTTCCCGCCGCTGATGATCGATCCGATCGATTTCGCCCAGATGTTTGCTCAGCGTGTCGCCGAGGAGCAGGCGCGCGCAAAGGTTCAGACCAACTGATTCGATCCGCACGGATTTAGAGTCATATGCCCGGGTGAGAGCCCGGGCATTTCTAATTTTGGATGTCGTATTTGGCCCAGATGCCTTTTCCACCGAGCGTGGCAATCAGCGCGTCATGAGCCTGGGCTTCGGCCTCACTGAGGCGCGGTGCGAGCGGCCGCGGCCGTTCCAAAACGATATCAACCGCTTCATCCAGAACAAGCGCCGCGTTACCTGCCGCGTTTATCGTCGCAACGCTCAAACCGAGTGCGGTCTGACGGCCGCCAATCATCTCGATGTAAACCTCGGCAAGCAGTTCCGAGTCGAGGAGTGCGCCGTGTTTTGTACGGTGCGAATTGTCTATGCCATAGCGCCGGCAGAGCGCGTCGAGCGAATTCGGACCCATGGGGTGCTTCCGCCGGGCAAGCGAAAGTGTATCAACCACCTTCTCCGGCAGGATTGGCGGCAGGCCGAGCCGAGCGAATTCGGCATTGACGAAGCCCATGTCGAAGGTGGCATTGTGGGCAATCCAGCGTGCTTCACCGAAAAAATCGATGATCTCGTCGACGACGTCGGCGAAGGGCTTCTTATCCTTCAGAAACTCGTCGGTAATGCCGTGAACGGCCAGAGCATCGGGGTGGACTTTCTGATCGCCTGGACTGACGTAGATATGAATGGTGCGGCCGGTAGGGAAATGATTAAGCAGCTCGATGCCGCCAATTTCGATGATCCGGTCCATGCGCGGGTCGAGGCCGGTGGTCTCGGTATCGAATATGATTTCACGCATTCCGGAATTCTCCCTTCGCGATCCGCGCTTTCAGATCGGCGACGATTTCATTCACTCTTCTCCGCGTCGTTTCGATAGGGTGACTGGTATCGATCACGTAATCGGCGCGTGCCCGCTTTTCGGCGTCCGGCGTCTGCCGCGAGAGAATCATATTGAATTTTTCCTCAGTCATGTTCGGACGCGCAAGCACCCGATCGCGCTGAATCTGTGGATCACAGCTAACAACGACGATTATATCGACCCGATCCTCGGCACCGGTTTCGAAAAGCAACGGGATATCGAGCAGGACCATTTCCGAACCTCGTGCCCGCTCGCGCTCCACGAATTCGGCTTCGCGCTGGCGCACGAGCGGGTGGACGATCCTTTCTAGAGCCTCGAAGCCATCCGGCCTTTGCGAAAGCTGACGGCCAAGTTCCTGCCGGTCGACCGCGCCGTCCTTGACCGTCCCCGGAAATTCAGCCTCGACCAGGGGCGCAGCCGCTCCAGCATACAAGTCATGCACCACGGCATCGGAATCATTGACGGGGATGCCGCTGCCGGCAAAGAGTTTTGCCGAGGTAGATTTTCCCATCCCGATGGAACCCGTGAGACCGATCCGGATCATCAATGCTTTTCCATATCCGCGATGATGAGCTTGCGAAGTTCGTCATCGACAACCGGCCGTTTGCCGAACCACTTTTCGAATCCAGGTACCGCCTGATGGAGCAACATGCCAAGGCCATCGACAATCCTGAATCCCTGTTCCTCCGCTTGCTTCAGCAAGGGCGTCTTGAGCGGGACATAGACGATATCGGTCACGACGGCCTTGGCGGTAAGGGGCGAAAAATCGATCGCCGGGGCTTCCGAACCGTCCATGCCGAGTGATGTCGTATTAACGAAAAGACCAGCGCCTTTCATGACTTCGGCGAGAGCGCCCATCGGATGGGCATGAACCTTCTCGCCGAAGCGATCGGCAAGTTCCTGTGCACGTGCAATGGTTCGGTTGACCACATGGATCTCCCGAAAGCTGCGATCACGCAGCGCCTGAATAACCGCCCGGCTTGCCCCACCCGCCCCGAGGATTACCGCGGCATCGTGGCTATCCCAGCCAGCACCCCGCGCGTCGAGGTTCGCGGTGAAGCCGTGCCCATCGGTGTTGGTGGAATGGAGTTTTCCCTCCTGCAGCCACAGCGTGTTTGAGGCGCCGAGTTCCTGGGAGAGTTCGTCCGGGCGGTCTGCGAGTTCGAAAGCCATCTCCTTATGCGGGATCGTGACGTTCCCACCGGCAAAGCCAGAGCTTTGATCTTTGAGGGAAGCGATAAACGTTGCGAAATCGGCCCGCGCGACTTCATGCGCGCGATAGCTGCCCGGCAGCCCAAGTGTTTTCAGCCAGTATCCGTGGATTAACGGCGAACGCGAATGCTTCACCGGAAAGCCGGTCACAAACGCATTCGGGCCGAATGTTTCACGTGAATCATCCATCAAGCGCACCCAATTCCCTCAATTTCCCAAGCAGCGGCAACATCGGCAGGCCAAGAATGGTGAAGTAATCACCATCGATTTTGTCGAAGAGTTGAATCCCCTCGCCTTCGAGCTGATAGGCGCCCACGCTGCCAAGCGCCTTCTCTCCAACGCGGGCCAGGTGGCGCGCGATGAAATCAGCCGATAGGGCCCGCATCGTCAACAACGCGTGTGACACATGCTGCCACAGCAGGTCGCCGTCTTGCATGATTGCAATCGCACTGTTCAGCCGATGGGTTTGTCCGGAGAGCAGCATCAGGTGATTTTCAGCATCAGCCATGTCGCGTGGCTTGTGAAACACCTGCTCGCCAAGCGACATCGTCTGGTCAGATCCGATGACGAGCGCACCCGGAAACCGGGCGCTGACTTCCTCCGCTTTGGCCTTCGCAAGCACCAACGCGACGGTGTCGGGCGTTGCCCCATCTTTCTCAAGCGGGGCTTCGATCGCACGCTCGTCTATCTTTGCCGCATGCGCTTCAAATTCCAGACCCGCGTTCGTGAGCAGCATCCTCCGAAAAGGGCTGGACGAGGCAAGGATCAGCTTCGATGTCGTAGGCGCGCGATTCATGCTATCAGCGCTTAGCGCAGCTTTGGCCGCAGAGCAACGATCGCGGCCGCCGTCTCTTCGATCGAGCGGCGCGTGACGTCGATCAGCGGCCAATTGTGTCGCGCACAAAGAGAGCGAGCATATTTGAGCTCTTCGGAGATCGCAGCACGATCCGTATATAGCCCGCGGTCGAAGCCGGGCGCCGAGCCGAGTACGCGATTCTCGCGGACCTGGGAGATCCGATCGGTTGTTGCGATGAGGCAGACGATCACTGGCCTGGTCGCAGTCAGAAGCCCGTCCGGCAGCGGCACCCCTAGGACGATCGGCATGTTCGCGGTTTTGATGCCGCGATTGGCGAGGTAGATGCTCGTCGGGGTCTTGGACGTGCGGCTGATGCCGACGATCACGACGTCAGCCTCGTTGTAGTCTTCAGCCATCTGCCCGTCATCATGATCCATGGTGAAGTTCAAGGCTTCGATGCGCGCGAAATACCCGGCATTCATCACGTGTTGCGCACCGACCCGGCGCCGCAACGGCGCGCCGAGATAAAGCTGAAAGGCGGCCATGACGGGCTCGAGCACATTCACCGAGGCGACTCCCATCTCCGCACATCTCTCGTCAATCAGCGTCGCGAGTTCCCGGTCGACGACCGTGTAGAGAACGATGCCGGGCTCACTGTCGATCGCATCAAGGACCGCAAGGAGCTGCTTGCGGTTCCGGACCAGCGGGTAAACATGCTCAACCGCCTGGGCCGACTTGAATTGGGCGGAAGCAGCGCGGCCGGCGGAAATCAGAGTCTCACCGGTCGAGTCAGAAATCAGATGCAGATGGAAGAAGTTCGTCCGGTTCTCCACGCTATTTTCCGCTGGCTGTTGAAAAGACTGGATGGCGAAGAGCTAAGGGCGGCGCGGGCTGTCGGGCAAGGGAAAACATGCCCATTTATCCACATTTCGGTTTTGCGGGACGGCGAACGCCGCGACCTGTGGACTTTGTAGGCGACTTCAGAAAGCCCGACAGCAATGCACAGGATATCCACAGAAGGCAAGACGCTGGGCTGGGACACAAGCTGCTGGAATTATTTTCGGATTCGATCTAGTCCCCGCAATGCAGATTATGCGACGGGATCTTTGCACGTTATCGGCGGTGCCTGCGACCGAAGGCATCACCGGTGGACAGATTTTAATCCTTGATAGAAACCGACTCTAAGAAATAGAAACCTTTTAAAATATCTTTGGATTTTTATAGGGAAGAAGCGCTTGAGCGAAATGCGCCGGAAAATCATGAGAGTTCTCGACGGTGAAACTCTCTCCCCTCCTCCGATCTGGCTTATGAGGCAGGCGGGCCGTTATCTGCCCGAGTACAAGGAAACGCGTGCCAAGGCCGGAAGTTTCCTGGAGCTTTGCTATTCCCCGGATCATGCAGTCGAGGTGACGCTTCAACCCATCCGTCGCTACAACTTCGACGCAGCGATCCTGTTCTCTGACATTCTCGTCATTCCAGATGCGATGAAGCGCAATGTGCGTTTTACCGAAGGTCACGGTCCCGAGATGGACCCGATCGACGAGGCTGGAATCCTTCGGTTGGATGGCATGGGCGTTGTCGACTACCTAGAGCCGGTATTCGAGACTGTGCGGCGTCTGCGCGCGGAACTGCCGAAGGAAACCACCCTTCTCGGCTTCTGCGGGGCGCCATGGACGGTCGCGACTTATATGATCGCCGGTCACGGCACACCCGATCAGGCGCCGGCCAGGCTTTTCGCCTACAAGTACCCGAAGGCCTTTGAGCGGCTGTTGATGCTGCTTGCAGACGTTTCGGCCGACTATCTCCTGAGGCAGATCGATGCCGGCGCCGATGCCGTTCAGATTTTCGATTCCTGGGCGGGTGTGCTTGGAGAGAAGGAGTTCGAGGCCTTTGCTGTTAGGCCGGTCGCCCGAATGATTTCCTCCGTCAAGGCACGGCGGCCTCAGGCGCGGATCATCGCGTTCGCCAAGGGTGCGGGCTATCTTCTTAAGACCTATCGGCAAAAGACAGGCGCCGACGCGATCGGCCTCGATTGGTCGGTGCCGCTTGAGTTTGCCGCCGAGCTTCAGAAGGAAGGTCCGGTTCAAGGCAATCTAGACCCTATGCGCCTCGTTGCCGGTGGGAAAGCACTTGAGGAGGGCATCGACGACATTCTGGCGCATCTTGGAAGTGGTCCACTGATCTTCAACCTCGGGCATGGAATCACGCCGCAAGCCGATCCGGAAAACGTGCGCTTGCTCGTTGAACGCGTGCGCCGGAGCGGGAACTGAGCGATGGAAAAACAGACGGATCATGGTCCAGGCAGCTATGCCAGGCGGCGCGCGCATTTTGCCCTCGGCTTCTTCGCGCTGCTTTCAGTAGGGTTGTTCGTATGGAACCCGGAAAACCTCTACCTTTGGATCAAGGCGCTTCACATCATTGCGGTGATCTCGTGGATGGCAGGCCTTTTCTATATGCCGCGGCTCTTCATCTACCATACCGATGCTGAGCCCGGTTCCGTGCAGTCGGAGACCTTCAAGGTCATGGAACGCCGCCTGCTAAAGATCATCATGAACCCGGCAATGATGCTGACCTGGATCTTCGGTCTCTATCTCGCCTGGTCTGTTTACGGCTTCCAGGGCGGCTGGCTGCACGCCAAGATCGCTTTGGTTGTGCTTTTGACAGCGGTTCACATCTTCTTCAGCCGTGCTGTGGATGCATTCGCAAGAGATGAAAACCACCGTTCAGCCCGCTATTGGCGGTTCATGAACGAGGCACCGACGGTGCTGATGATCCTGATCGTCATCCTCGTGGTCGTTAAACCTTTCTGAAGAGAGTGCCACCTCAGGTTAAATTTGCTTCATTTTAAGCAGCCCCCTTGCGGCGCGCCATCTTAGTCGCTATTTTCCGCGCATCTCATCTTCGTGGCATGTGTTCTGAGTTCAGTCGTCTGCGAGCCCTTTCGCAACATTGAAACGACCTGACATAGCCTTCCCCCTTCGAAATACAGAGCAGTGGTCACTTCATGGCTGAAATGAAGCTTCAGGAACTTAAGAGTAAATCCCCGACCGATCTCCTGGCGTTTGCCGAATCGCTCGAGGTTGAAAATGCAAGCACAATGCGCAAACAGGAATTGATGTTTGCAATCCTGAAGGTTCTGGCGAGCCAGGATATTGAGATCATCGGCGAAGGCGTCGTGGAGGTCCTGCAGGACGGTTTCGGCTTCCTGCGCTCCGCAAATGCCAATTACCTTCCGGGTCCGGATGACATCTACATCTCCCCTTCGCAGATCCGCCGCTTCTCGTTGAAGACGGGCGACACCGTCGAGGGACCGATCCGGGGGCCGAAGGAAGGCGAGCGCTATTTCGCACTTCTGAAGGTTAACACGATCAATTTCGACGACCCGGAGAAGATCCGCCATAAGGTTCATTTCGATAACCTGACGCCGCTTTATCCGAATGAGCGCTTCAAGATGGAACTTGATGTTCCGACGTCGAAGGATCTGTCTCCGCGCGTGATCGATCTCGTCGCTCCGCTCGGCAAAGGTCAGCGCGGACTCATCGTCGCCCCGCCGCGAACGGGTAAAACGGTTCTCCTGCAGAACATCGCGCATTCGATTACCGCCAATCACCCGGAATGCTATCTCATCGTTCTGCTGATCGACGAACGTCCCGAAGAAGTGACGGACATGCAGCGCTCGGTGCGCGGTGAAGTCATCTCCTCGACGTTCGACGAGCCGGCCGTGCGGCATGTGCAGGTTGCCGAGATGGTGATCGAGAAGGCAAAGCGGCTCGTCGAGCACGGCCGCGACGTCGTCATCCTGCTCGATTCGATTACGCGTCTCGGTCGCGCCTATAACACCGTGGTTCCTTCTTCTGGTAAGGTCCTGACCGGTGGTGTGGACGCGAACGCGCTCCAGCGGCCTAAGCGCTTCTTCGGTGCTGCCCGAAACATCGAGGAAGGCGGCTCGCTGACGATTATCGCGACTGCGCTCATTGACACTGGCAGCCGCATGGATGAAGTGATCTTCGAAGAATTCAAGGGTACCGGCAACTCGGAAATCGTTCTCGACCGCAAGGTAGCGGACAAGCGTATCTTCCCGGCAATGGATATCCTTAAGTCCGGTACGCGCAAGGAAGACCTCCTTGTTCCGCGTCAAGACCTGCAGAAGATCTTTGTGCTCCGGCGCATTCTCGCGCCGATGGGGACAACGGATGCGATCGAGTTTCTTATCGACAAGCTGAAACAGACGAAGAACAACCCGGACTTCTTCGAGTCGATGAATACATAGTAATTAGCCGGATTCCCGCTCAGAGAGCCGGTCACTTGTGGCCGGCTTTCGCTTTTCAGGGATGGCTTCTTTCGAGTAGCAAGGATGTCGAGCGAAACCATTTATGCGCTATCAAGTGGAGCGGTCCCCTCCGGTGTCGCGGTCGTGCGCCTCAGCGGACCTCGGACACGTGATGCCCTGCGAATGCTTGCTGGCGAGCTGCCCGCGCCGCGCCGCGCGTCCCTGCGGCCGATTCGGTCCCGAAACGGATCCGTTCTCGACAGCGGGTTGGTGCTCTTCTTCCCTTCCCCCAGCTCTTTTACCGGCGAAGATTGCGCGGAGATCCACGTTCACGGCAGTCGCGCTGTTGTCAACGCGCTGTTCGACGAACTGGCGGCGATCCAGGATGTGCGCATGGCGACCGAGGGTGAATTCTCGCGACGCGCCTTTGAGAACGGCAAACTTGATCTGGTGGAGATCGAAGGCCTTGCGGATCTCATCGCCGCCGAGACGGAGATGCAGCGACGCCTGGCAGTCGAGCACAGCTCCGGAGCACTATCAAAACTATACGATTCGTGGGCGGAACGATTAACGAGGGCCCGGGCTCTCATTGAAGCAGAGCTCGATTTTGCTGACGAGGACGATGTCCCGGGTTCCGTGTCGGAAATCGTATGGGACGACGTTGCAGGGCTGCGCAGAGAGATCGACGGCCATCTCAGCCATGCTCAGGCCGGCGAGATCATTCGTGACGGTTACAAGGTGGTTATTGCCGGGGCACCAAACGCTGGTAAATCGACCCTAATGAACGCGCTCGCCCAGCGTGAGATTGCCATCGTGACCGACATCGCCGGAACCACGCGCGACGTTCTGCACGTCGATCTCGACATCAATGGCTTTCTTGTCAGGCTCTATGACACCGCTGGCCTGAGAGACACAGAAGAGGTGGTTGAGCGGGAAGGTATCCGGCGGGCGGAAAAGATCATTTCTGAAGCAGACCTGGTACTCTATCTCGAAGACATGACCGACGGTCTTCAAGGACCGCTCCCGGCTGGAAAGGCCGAGGTCTTGCGAGTGGGTACGAAGGCCGATATATCGGCAGACGGAAATGCGACCTCTTACGACCTGCTGATATCGGCGATCGCGGATGCGGGGCTTTCGGCGTTGCGCACAGCCATTGCAGAACGCCTGGAGCGACAGACAAGCGGTTACAGTCTGGCGATCCCCAGCCGCAGGCGGCAGAGGGATTCGCTGGCTGACTGCTTGAACGCAATCGACGAAGCCCTAGCGAACACCTCCGCGGGGCTCGATATCCGAGCGGAGAGTCTTCGGGTGGCAGGTAACGCGCTGGGCAGGATCACCGGGCGCGTCGATGTCGAGAACCTCCTCGATGTGATTTTCTCAGAATTTTGCATCGGCAAATGATTCACGTGAAACACCGCAGGCGCGGGAGAGACCGGAAATGAGTGCGAACCAATACGATGTTGTCGTGATCGGAGGCGGGCATGCAGGTTGCGAGGCCGCCAGCGCTTCCGCGCGTCTCGGTGCCCGCACCGCGCTGGTAACGCATCGCCGCGACACAATCGGCGTAATGTCCTGCAATCCTGCAATCGGCGGCCTTGGTAAGGGGCATCTGGTGCGGGAGGTCGATGCGATGGATGGCCTCATGGGGCGCATCGCTGATGCAGCCGGTATTCAGTTCCGGATGCTTAATCGCAAAAAAGGCCCCGCTGTCCGCGGCCCGCGTACCCAGGCTGACCGCAAGCTCTACCGAACTGCAATGCAGGCCGCGATCGAAGCCATTGATAATCTTGATGTTATCGAAGGCGATGCGTTCGATATCGAGGTTTCGGGAGGACTCGTGACTGGTGTCGTTATGAAAGATAGCCGGCTTATTAAATGCAGCGCGGTCGTATTGACAACCGGGACTTTCCTGCGCGGTCTCATCCACATCGGTGACAAGAAGATACCTGCCGGCCGCGTCGGTGAGGATCCGTCGCTCGGCTTGTCTGGCACATTGTTGCGGCTCGGTCTTCGACTCGGACGGCTCAAGACGGGTACCCCTGCCCGTCTGGATGGGAAGACGATTGATTGGGCTTCCGTCGGACGCCAGGGAGCCGACGAGGAGATTACGCCGTTTTCATTCATGACGGACGAGATTCGGAATACTCAGATCGAATGCGGCGTGACGCGCACGACCGCGGCGACGCATAAGCTCATTCAGGACAACCTTCATCGCTCGGCGATGTATTCAGGGCAGATTGAAGGTGTGGGGCCACGCTATTGCCCCTCAATTGAAGATAAGATCGTCAAGTTTGGCGAGCGCGACGGTCACCAGATATTCTTGGAGCCGGAGGGCCTGGACGACGACACCGTCTATCCCAACGGCATTTCGACGTCACTGCCTGCAGAGGTGCAGGAGGCCTTTATTCGGACCATACCGGGGTTGGAGGCTGTTTCTATTCTCCAGCCCGGTTACGCAATCGAGTACGATCACGTCGATCCTCGGGAACTAACCCCGGCCCTGGAAGTGAAGCGGATGCCGGGCTTATACCTGGCTGGTCAGATTAACGGCACCACGGGGTATGAGGAAGCAGCCGCGCAAGGTCTCGTTGCAGGTCTCAACGCAGCTCGCCGCGCCGGTGATCAGCGACCGATCTATCTAAGCCGTACCAACTCCTACATTGGGGTGATGATCGATGACTTGACGTCTCGGGGGGTCTCCGAGCCGTACCGGATGTTCACGTCTCGCGCAGAATATCGGCTTTCGCTGCGCGCCGACAACGCGGATTTGCGCCTTACTCCGATTGCAGAAGATATTGGCTGCGTGAGCCACGAGAGGCGCATGAGGTTTTCGGAGTATAAATCCGCGATCGACAGTGCACGCGGGCTCTTGCAATCGTTGAATATTACTCCGAGCGAAGCGCGGTGCCATGGGCTTCAACTTAACCAGGATGGTCAGCGCCGCTCCGCTTACGAGCTGCTGTCCTACCCCGATTTGAATATGGCGCTGTTGTCGGACGTATGGCCTGACATCAAAGGTTTGAGCAAGCCGGTTGCAGAGGCGATCGAGATCGAAGCTTCCTATGCTGTCTATATGCGCCGGCAGGCAGCCGATATCGTCGACATTCAGCGCGACGAGAATCGGATCATCCCGAAGGATTTCGACTATTCGGTCCTGTCCGGGCTTTCCAACGAGCTGAAGCAAAAGCTGGGGAGGCAACAGCCGTTTAACGTTGCGCAGGTCGCAACGATCGACGGGATGACTCCCGCAGCGATTTCGCTGTTGCTCGTTCATCTACGGAAAACAGACACTGCCGAACGGTCGGTTGCCTAATACACGTTTTGAGAGTCCTTCATGAACTTGAACGGTCAAAGTGTTTCACGTGAAACACAAGAACGCCTGGAGCATTTTCTCGCTCTTTTCAGCAAATGGGCAAAATCGATCAATCTTGTCGCGCCGTCGACCATTGAGGACGCTTGGCGAAGGCATGTGGCCGACAGCGCTCAAGTCTATCAATTGCGCCCGGGTCCTAAAAGATGGATCGACATGGGGAGTGGCGGCGGATTTCCCGGTGTGATCACCGCAATCTTGCTTGCTGAGCTTGGTGATGGATGGGTCTCTCTCATCGAGAGCAACAAAAAGAAAGCGTCATTTCTGCGCCTTGCCCTGCGTGAGACCAGCGCGCGAGGCGCCGTTCATCCGATCCGACTTGAGGTTGGGCCTGACGAGATCGCCAGTTGCGATGCTATATCAGCGCGTGCACTCGCGGATCTCGATAAACTATGCGAGTTTTCCGAGCCCTGGATGCTCAGAAATGAAAATACCAGTGCATATTTCCACAAAGGCCGGGATTATGCCGCCGAAATTGCCAAGGCACGTGTTCGGTGGCGTTTTGATCTGATAGAACACCGAAGCGTTGTGGAAAAAGATTCGGTGATCCTCGAGATATCCAATCTCCGCCGCTTGGTTTAACAATTCGGATGGTACGGAATGGCCATTAAACGGAACCGAATTATCACGATAGCAAATCAAAAGGGTGGTGTCGGGAAAACGACAACCGCGATCAATCTGGCAACCGCCTTGGCCGCAATCGGCGAACGGGTGCTGATTATCGACCTGGATCCGCAGGGGAATGCGAGTACGGGGCTCGGGATTGACCGAAAGGACCGAAAGCTTTCGTCTTACGATCTGTTGATTGGCGAAGCTGGCGTTGCCGATACGGCCTTGCCTACGGCCGTGCCAAATCTCTTCATCGTGCCGTCCACCATGGATCTGCTCGGCGTCGAGATGGAGATCGCACAGCAGAGCGACCGAGTGTTTAAGCTGCGGAAGGCGCTGTCGACGCCACAAGCCCTTGAATTTACGTATATTCTTCTTGACTGCCCGCCATCGTTCAATCTGTTGACGATGAATGCCATGGCTGCGGCGCATTCCGTTCTGGTCCCGTTACAGTGCGAATTTTTCGCCCTAGAAGGGCTGAGCCAACTACTGGAAACCGTCGATCAGGTGCGCCGGACCGTGAATCCGTATTTGGATATCCAGGGTATCGTGTTGACGATGTTCGATGCCCGAAACAACCTAGCACAGCAGGTGGTGCATGACGTTCGCACGCATCTCGGTGAAAAAGTCTATCACACGCTTATCCCGCGAAATGTCCGCGTCTCGGAGGCGCCGTCCTACGGCAAACCAGCCATCCTCTACGACCTGAAATGCGCCGGCAGTCAGGCCTATTTGCAATTGGCTTCCGAGGTCATTCAGCGTGAGCGCCAGCGCCTCGCAGCTTAACGTAAGTGAGTATTGCAATGAATGATGATGCATCGAAAAGACGTCTGGGCCGCGGCCTTGCTGCACTGATCGGCGAGATGGATCAGTCGCTTCCGGTCGATGGTGAGAAACCCAGCGTCAGTGCTGACCGCCTGATACCGATCGAATTCGTGAGCCGCAATCCGCGCAATCCGCGCCGCTTCTTTGATGACAGCGAATTGCACGATCTTGCAAGCTCAATCCGTCAGCACGGCATTGTCCAGCCGATTGTTGTTCGTACGCTCGCGGTCAACCACTACGAAATCATCGCTGGCGAAAGGCGGTGGCGCGCCGCGCAGCTGGCCGGTCTTATCGAAATCCCGGTGATCATCCGCGATGTGGATGACAAGACTGCGCTTGAGATTGCGATCGTCGAGAACGTTCAGCGGTCTGACCTAAATGCCCTCGAAGAGGCGCTAGGATACGAGCAGCTGATCGCAGAATATGGCTACACTCAAAACGATCTCGGCGAAATCATCGGCAAGAGCCGGAGCCATGTTGCCAATTCCCTTCGTCTCTTGAAACTTCCAGAGCCTGTGCGGGAGTTTCTCGCAGCCGGCAGTCTCTCGGCGGGGCATGCGCGCGCTCTCGTTTCGACATCCGATCCAACGGCCCTTGCCCGGACCATCGTGGCAAAGGGAATGTCGGTACGTGACGCAGAAAGGCTCGCGCAGCACGACATTAAGGCGCAGTCCGAGCCGCAACGCGCTCCCAGCACGCGTGATCAGAAGGATTCCGATACACTGGCCCTCGAGCGCACGCTTTCCGACGCGCTCGGTCTGGATGTCACGATCAATCACAAGGCCAGTGGCGGCCAAATCCGCATTGCCTATAAATCATTGGAACAATTGGAGGAAATCTGCCGCCTCCTGGAGCGACGTTAGCTCGAAGCCTTCCGGCCGCTTTGGATCGTTGTCGCTAGGAGCGTTTGCAGCGCGATGCTGCCCTCGATGCTCTGCCGCCTGCGTGTTTGCAGAATCGAGGATTGCAGTCTGTTCGTTTCGCGGCTGATCGCCTCCGCGCTCCAGGCGCGGAGCGCTTGCTCCACGATAGGCTTGCGCCGGAAATGCAAATGGCGCCCATGCGTCTGCATGATTTGCGCGGGCTGAGCGCGCTTTTCGTCCATTTCTGCGCGCATTGTATCCAGAAGTTGGAACTGCTTCAGGCAAGCCTGGAGGACCAGGAACACGGCGGTTTTGGATGCGGCTATTTTCTGCATCGAATGCAATAAATTACCGACATTTCCGCTCAATACGGCATCGACAGCATCATCGACCGAGATCGCGCTGGCATCGCCGATAATCTCTGTCACATGATGCTCTTCAATCATCTCGAAGCCGCGGCAATAGAGGGCGAGCTTTTTGATTTCGTTGCGCGATGCGATGCGGTCGCCGCCGATGAGTGCGGTTAGAGCCTGGCGGGCGGCGGGCGTTATGCGAAGGCCTTCTGAGGCTAGTTCGCTGTCGATCAAACCATTCAAGGCGCGCGCATCGTCCGAATAGCAGGGAATTGCCACGATGCTGCGTGTGCTTTCGGCAAGCTTACGAAGAAGTGAGCCCTTTTTCAGATCTCCGCCTTCGACAATGATGAAGGCGCCGTCTAGCGGCGTCTTTGATAGCTGGTCCAAAGCTTCTACCAGATACTTTTCATTCGCCGCCCCGCGTACCCAGAGGAGCTTTTCGCCGCCGAACAGCCCCATGGCGCCGGCTTCATCCTGCAGCCGTCCGGGATCCTTCTGAAGGTCGGCAATGTCGAGCTTGACCAGGGAAAATGGATCGTCGAGCGCAACGCCGCTCCTTGCGGCTATCTGCCCTGCCCTTTCGGAAACCAGACCGCGATCCGGGCCATAGACGACGAAGATGCGGTGGGCGGAAACCGAACGTTGAAGAAAACCTTCGAACTCATGCGACTTTATTTCCGCCACGCCGGCACCTTAACGGCCGAGCGCGCCGGCGATGTCCAAGCCGACGAACTCAGCAGCCTGACGCGCAGCGCGATCCTCGCCGTCACGAATCGCCCGTTGCTTGGCAAATTCCTGCTTCGGGAAGTCGACAAGAGCGGTGGCATAGCGGTTGCCCGATTTGATCACCTTGCCATCGGCAGTAGCACGCAGCGTATAATCGACGCTGACCGTCACGCGGCCTGCACGCGACGTGTCCGAGGATTCGACGAGAAGAGCATCAATAACCTCCGAGCGAACATGCAACTCGACCTCATAGGCCGGCTTTACAGGCTCGCCAGCTCCATGGCTGGCCAAGAAAATCAGATGGTTGCGAACATCCTGTTCAACACGGGTCGTCGCGTCCGAGAAGCCGACGGAGGCCAGCTTGCCAGCGACCGCCGACGTTTCCGAGTAAAGCGGCTGGATCTGGCAGGCCGAAAGCAAGGCTGCAAATGCAAGGACGAGCGTGATCGCGGCGCCGCGTGCGTGCTTGGAAGCGATATCAAACGACAATGTTCACAATCCTTTGCGGAACCACAATAATTTTCTTCGGCGTCTGACCGTTCATCGCGCTGACAACTGCGTCGAGCTCCAAGACTGCCTGCGTAACGGCATTCTGATCTGCATCACGAGAAATTGTCAATTCGGCACGCTTCTTACCGTTAATCTGAACCGGCAGCACGACCTCATTATCCTTGACCAGAGCGTCGTCATAAACCGGCCAAGCAGCGTGGGCGAGCATCTGACTATTGCCGAGTGCGGCCCAGCATTCTTCGGCCAGGTGCGGCGTCATCGGTGCAACGAGCTGAACCAGAATCTCCGCGGCGTTGCGAACCGCCGAGCGATAGGCGGCGTCGCCCTCGCCGGCCGCCACCTTGGTCAGCGGGCCTGCCAAGGCATTCACAAGCTCGTAAATCCGCGCGACGGCCTTGTTGAACCAAAGCTTGTCGTAATCGTTCTGCACAGCCTTCAAGGTTTTGTGGGCTGCCTGGGAAATCGAAAGCGCCTCGCCATCCTTTGACGGATGCGGGGAGACACCGGCCAAAGTACCAGATGCCTCAGAAATCAGGCGCCACAGGCGCTGCGTGAAGCGGTGCGCACCTTCCACCCCTGCTTCCGACCAAATGACATCGCGCTCCGGCGGGGAGTCCGAGAGAACGAAGAAGCGGGCCGTATCAGCGCCGTAGGAAGCAATGATATCGTCGGGATCGACGACGTTCTTCTTGGACTTGGACATCTTCTCGATCGAGCCGATCGAGACCTCCTCACCACCCTCCAGCAGGAAAGCGGTCCGTTTGCCATCGGCTTCTTCAATGCGGATATCGGCCGGCGCTACCCATTCGCGCCCCAATCCAGAGTTGCGGCTGTAGGTCTCGTGCACCACCATGCCCTGAGTAAACAGTCCTTTGAACGGCTCCTTCACATCCACATGCCCGGTTTCGCGCATCGCTCGCGTAAAGAAACGCGAGTAGAGCAGATGCAGAATCGCGTGCTCGATGCCGCCGATATACTGGTCGACAGGGAGCCAGCGGTTAGCTGCGGCCACATTTGTAGGCGTCCCTTCCCAAGGGGCCGTAAAACGGGTGAAGTACCAGCTTGAATCGACGAAAGTGTCCATCGTATCCGTTTCGCGCCGGGCATCCTTGCCACAGCTCGGGCAGGCGACGTGCCGCCAGGTCGGATGGCGGTCGAGCGGGTTACCCGGCTGATCGAACGTAACGTCCGCCGGCAACTTTACAGGCAGGTCCTTTTTCGGCACCGGTACGACGCCGCAGTCGTCGCAATGGATGACCGGAATCGGGCAGCCCCAATAGCGCTGCCGCGAAATACCCCAGTCGCGCAGCCGGAAATTCACCTTGCGCTCGCCCTGAAGTGCGTTCCCGAGCAGCGTGCTCGACAGACGATCGGCGACGATATTGAAGGCCTCATCCGTGGTTTTGCCGTCAAGGAAACGCGAGTTGATCATGACGCCGTCGCCGTCGTAAGCCGTATTACCGATGGTGAAACTCGCCGCATCGCCGTCCTTTGGCATCACGACCGGAACAACGGGCAGGCCATACTTGCGGGCAAAATCGAGGTCGCGCTGGTCGCCCGAGGGACAACCGAAAATAGCGCCCGTGCCGTAGTCCATCAGCACGAAGTTGGCGACATAGACCGGAAGCTCCCAGGAGGGATCGAGCGGGTGCCGGACGCGGATACCGGTATCCATGCCCTTCTTCTCTGCCGTCTCGAGCGCCGCCAGCGATGTGCCGACTCGTCGGCATTCCTCGCAAAAGGCTTCGATTGCCGGATCCCGTCCGGCAGCTTCCTTTGCAAGCGGATGGTCGGCGGCAATCGCAAGGAAGGACGCGCCGAACAGCGTGTCCGGACGCGTCGTGTAAACCGTCACTTCGGTTTCGCCAGCAGGTGCCGTCTGCGGTACGATTTCCCAGCGGATCATCATTCCTTCGGAACGACCGATCCAGTTCTTCTGCATCAGGCGAACCTTCTCCGGCCACTGGTCGAGTGTGTCCAGCGCGTCCAGCAGCTCTTCGCTGAAATCGGTGATCTTGAAGAACCACTGCGTCAGTTCACGCTGTTCGACGAGCGCGCCGGAGCGCCAGCCGCGGCCGTCGATAACCTGTTCGTTGGCGAGAACGGTATTATCGACCGGGTCCCAATTCACCTTCGACTGCTTGCGGTAGACCAGACCTTTTTCGAGGAAATCCAGGAAAAGGTGTTGCTGATGCTGGTAATACTCGACGTCGCAAGTGGCGAATTCGCGACTCCAATCAAGTGACAAGCCCATGGCCTTCAGCTGTGATCTCATCGAAGCAATGTTCTCGTAGGTCCAGGCGCCGGGATGAACGCCGCGCTCCATTGCTGCGTTTTCAGCCGGCATTCCGAAAGCATCCCAGCCCATGGGATGCAGAACATTGAAGCCCCGGGCTCGCTTGTACCGGGCAACAACGTCACCCATCGCGTAGTTGCGAACATGGCCCATGTGAATACGGCCCGACGGATAGGGGAACATCTCGAGCACGTAATATTTTTCGCGCGGATCGGCATTGTCGGTCTCAAAGACCTTCGCCTCGTTCCATTTTTGCTGCCAGCGGGGCTCGGCGTCGCGCGGATTATAACGTTCGGTGGCCATGGTATTCGAATTTCCGGAAATCAGGGGAGGTTGGTGGTGACCTTCACCATGAAACCGCCGTACCGTCAAGTTTTGCAGGCGTCTAAACCTCGGATCCGCGGCATCAAAAGCGCTTTTTACAGAGACAGGTCTTGGCAAGAACACCATGCGTGGTTAGTGCATGCCATTCTCCTTGCGCGGACATGTCGGGTTAACACGATGGAACTTCAAGAGCGGTTGAACGAGGTGCGCTCTCGCATTGCGGCAGCAGAGCATCAATCCGGGCGCCCGGCTGGGTCGGTTCAGCTCGTTGCCGTGTCAAAGACCTTCGATGCAGAGGCTATTCGCCCAGCAATCGCAGCCGGTCAGCGCATCTTCGGCGAGAACCGCGTCCAGGAGAGCCAGGGCAAATGGCTCGAACTCAAGGCCGAGACACCCGGCATCGAGCTACACCTCATCGGCCCGCTGCAATCAAACAAGGCAAACGATGCCGTTGCACTTTTTGATGTCATCGAAACCGTCGATCGCGAGAAGATCGCCCGTGCGCTCGCTGACGAAATGAAGCGTCAGGCAAAGACTCTCCGCCTCTATGTTCAGGTGAACACCGGACTGGAACCGCAAAAGGCCGGCATCGCTCCCAACGATACACCGGCATTTGTCGATTTCTGCCGAAGCGAGCTCGGTCTTTCGATCGAGGGGCTGATGTGCATTCCGCCAGCCGAGGAAAACCCTGGTCCGCATTTTGCCCTGCTGGCCAAGCTTGCCGCGAGATGTAGCGTGGAGAAACTCTCAATGGGCATGTCCGGTGACTACGAAACAGCGGTCGCCTTCGGCGCCACGAGCGTCCGCGTGGGCTCCGCCATCTTCGGCGCCCGCTGATACGCTCCTTTCGTCGGGCTTTCTCTCCGGCCCTGCCTCCGCTAGATTGATAGGATAACTTGCATGTCCTGGGGAGGAGCAAATGCAGGGAGGCTATCGGCAGACTTATGCCAGGTGGAAGGACGATCCGGAGGCCTTTTGGCGTGAGGCGGCGGCGGCAATAAGCTGGTTCAAACAGCCAGAGCAGACCTTTTCGCGAGCGGGCAGTCCATATGGACGCTGGTTCGTCGGGGGCGAAACCAATACCTGCTATAATTGCCTCGACCGCCATGTTCAGGCTGGCCGCGGTGGCGACACCGCATTCATCTACGATAGCCCGATTAGCGGTACGAAGACTGCATATACCTATGACGAAGTCCTTGTCGAAGTGGCCGCCATTGCAGCGACGCTGCGGCAACGAGGGATCGCGAAAGGCGACCGCGTCATCATCTACATGCCGATGGTGCCGCAAGCGGTCTTTTCCATGCTTGCCTGCGCGCGCATCGGCGCAGTCCATTCCGTCGTGTTCGGCGGCTTTGCCGCAAATGAGCTTGCGGCGCGCATCGACGATTCGGAAGCGAAACTAATCATTACGGCAAGTTGCGGGCTCGAACCGGGACGGGTGGTTCCATACAAGCCCTTGGTTGATCAGGCGATTGCTATCGCGAAATTGAAGCCGGCCCATTGTCTCGTCTTGCAGAGGCTGCAGCTTGTGGCCGAGCTGATCGAGGGTCGCGACGAGGATTTCGAAGCTGCCGTTGCGAGAAATCGCGGAGTGAATGTCGAGTGCATCCCCGTCAGCGCAACGGACGAGCTCTACATTCTTTACACATCCGGGACGACGGGCCAGCCGAAGGGCGTTGTGCGCGACAATGGCGGCCACATGGTTGCCCTCAACTGGTCGATGGTAAACATCTTCGGCATCAAGCAGGGCGACGTCTTCTGGGCCGCTTCCGATATCGGTTGGGTCGTCGGTCATTCCTACATCGTCTATGCACCGCTCCTGGTTGGCGCCGCCAGTGTGATATTCGAAGGAAAGCCGGTTGGCACGCCGGATGCCGGTGTCTTCTGGCGCATCGCTTCAGAGCATGATGTACGGGTTCTTTTCACCGCACCCACCGCCTTCCGCGCCATTCGCCGCGAAGATAGCGAGGGCGTTCACATCAAGACGTATGCGATGCCGAATTTCGGTGCCTTGTTCCTGGCGGGGGAGCGGGCGGACCCGGAGACACTGAAGTGGGCCGAGCGCATGCTCGATGTTCCCGTGATCGATCATTGGTGGCAGACGGAAACCGGATGGCCGATGGTGGCGAACCCGCTGGGCCTTGAGGTCCTGCCGGTGAAGCATGGTTCTCCGTCGGTGCCCATGCCCGGCTTCGGCATCCACGTTCTCGATGATGCTGGCCACTCGGTTACGCCGGGGACACTTGGAAATATCGTTGTGGAGCTTCCCCTGCCCCCAGGTTGCCTACCCACGTTATGGAAAGCCGACGAGCGCTTCCATTCAGCCTACCTGGCTGAGTTTCCCGGTTACTATAAAACAGCGGATGCCGGCTATATTGATGAAGATGGCTATCTCTTCATTATGGCGCGCACCGATGACATCATCAACTGCGCCGGCCACCGGCTGTCGACCGGAGCAATGGAGGAGGTTTGTGCCAGACATCCAGATGTCGCCGAATGCGCCGTGGTCGGCATTGCCGACCAGCTGAAGGGCCAGGTACCCTGCGGTTTCCTGGTCCTCAAGAAGAACGTTTCACGGGAAACATCGGCCATCGAATCAGAGGTCGTCGAACTGATCCGCGATGTGATCGGCCCAGTGGCCGCTTTCAAGACCGCAATAACCGTCGACCGCCTTCCCAAGACCCGCTCCGGCAAGATTCTTCGCGGCACAATCCAGAAAATCGCCGACGGCGTGCCGTGGAAAATGCCGGCGACGATCGATGATCCAGCTATTCTCGAGGAAATCGCGGAAGCCTTGCGCAAGCGGGAGTTCGGTTCGCTGCCGATGTAGAGCGCACAAATAGAAAGGCCCCGCTTACGCAGGGCCTTAATGTGTCGATCGTCAAAGACAATCAAAACTGATCATCTTCGTCCTCGTCCTTCGGAGAGGACTTCAGCGACTTGAGCTTGGCAAAGACGGCATCGGCGTCGATCTCCCGCTCTTCCTCGCGCTCGAAGCTCGGGGTAAGGCGCTCGGTTTCCTGTGCAGACTGCAATGTTGCACCGAGTTCCGCAGCGGTCGGCAGCGGCCGGCCCTTGGATGCTTTTTCCACTTCCATATCGAGATCGATCTGGCTGCAGAGGCCGAGCGTGACCGGATCCATCGGCGTCAGGTTTGCCGAGTTCCAGTGTGTCCGCTCGCGGATCTGCTCGATCGTCGACTTGGTGGTGCCGACGAGGCGTGAAATCTGCGCATCCTTCAGTTCCGGATGGTTGCGAACAAGCCAGAGAATGGCATTCGGGCGGTCCTGACGCTTTGAGACCGGCGTGTAGCGCGGGCCGCGGCGCTTGGATTCCGGAACGCGAACCTTTGGCTCGGAAAGCTTCAGCTTGTGGTTCGGATTGGCTTCAGCACGAGCGATTTCGTCGCGGGAAAGCTGCCCGGTCGCAATCGGGTCGAGGCCCTTGATGCCCTGCGCGGCTTCGCCGTCGGCAATGGCCTTGACTTCGAGAGGATGCAACTTGCAAAACTGCGCGATCTGATCGAAAGACAGGGCGGTATTGTCGACAAGCCAGATAGCGGTCGCCTTCGGCATGAGCAGCTGTTGAGCCATGGATATAGTCCTTCTGTCGTCCGCGCCGGTGCCGCGGTCCGTGGATATCAACCACAATGTCCGGAAAATATGGCGCTATATAACCGCAGTGATGCGGAATTGCAATTGATGCGTAACGAAATGACCTTTGTCTAATTGCCGGGCGATTTTGACCTGCTATGAATGCCAATGACAGGTACCGCGCTGCCGTGTCTTTGTAAGGAGGAGTTCCATGTCGGAAAAGACCTATCCGGTTTCGAAGCCGGTGAAGAGCCATGCCTTGGTCGATAAGGACAAGTACGAGAAGTGGTATAAGGAAAGTATCGAAAGCCCGGATAAATTCTGGGGCAAGCACGGCAAGCGCATCGACT
This sequence comes from Rhizobium sp. SVR5-2C, assembly GCF_056755115.1. NCBI lineage: Bacteria > Pseudomonadati > Pseudomonadota > Alphaproteobacteria > Hyphomicrobiales > Rhizobiaceae > Rhizobium > Rhizobium sp. SVR5-2C. The sequence continues at coordinate 25,245 of NZ_JBNDHT010000072.1, forward strand.
GGTTCAAGCCTTATACAAAGGTTAAAAACACCTCCTTCACTGGCAAGGTCTCGATCAAGTGGTTCGAAGACGGCCAGACCAATGTCTCCTACAATTGTATCGATCGCCATCTGAAGACGCACGGCAATCAGGTCGCGATCATCTTCGAAGGCGACAATCCGTATATCGACAAGAAGATCACCTATAACGAGCTCTACGAGCATGTCTGCCGCATGGCGAATGTGCTGAAGAAGCACGGCGTCAAGAAGGGCGATCGCGTCACCATCTACATGCCGATGATCCCGGAAGCGGCCTACGCCATGCTCGCCTGTTCGCGCATCGGCGCCGTTCATTCCGTCGTCTTCGGCGGCTTTTCGCCGGAAGCGCTCGCCGGCCGCATTGTCGACTGCGAATCGACCTTTGTTATCACCTGCGATGAAGGTCTACGCGGTGGTAAGCCGATCCCCCTCAAGGAGAACACGGACACCGCCATCGATATCGCCGCGCGCCATCATGTAAAGGTCAGCAAGGTGCTTGTCGTGCGTCGCACAGGCGGCAAGACGGGCTGGGCGCCCGGCCGTGACCTCTGGTATCACCAGGAAGCGGCGACGGTGAAGGCCGAATGCCCGCCGGTGAAAATGAAAGCGGAAGATCCGCTCTTCATCCTCTACACGTCAGGCTCGACAGGCAAGCCGAAGGGAGTGCTTCACACCACCGGCGGCTATCTCGTCTATGCGTCGATGACGCATGAATACGTCTTCGATTATCATCCCGGCGACATCTACTGGTGCACGGCCGATGTCGGCTGGGTCACTGGCCATTCCTACATCGTCTACGGCCCGCTTTCGAATTGTGCGACGACACTAATGTTCGAAGGCGTGCCGACCTTTCCGGACCAGGGCCGGTTCTGGGAAGTGATCGACAAGCACAAGGTCAACATCTTCTACACGGCGCCGACGGCGATCCGTGCGCTGATGGGGGCGGGCGATGATTTCGTGACCCGCTCGTCACGCTCGTCGCTCAGGCTGCTCGGTACGGTCGGTGAACCGATCAATCCGGAAGCCTGGGAGTGGTACCACAACGTCGTCGGCGACAAGCGGTGCCCGATCGTCGACACGTGGTGGCAGACGGAAACCGGCGGCATTCTCATAACGCCGCTGCCGGGTGCAACCGACCTGAAGCCCGGCTCGGCGACCAAGCCCTTCTTTGGCGTCAAGCCGGAGCTCGTCGACAATGAAGGCAATCTGCTGGAAGGCGCCGCCGACGGCAATCTCTGCATCGCCGACAGCTGGCCTGGTCAGATGCGGACGGTCTATGGCGACCACAAGCGCTTCGTCCAGACGTATTTTGCCACATACAAGGGTAAGTACTTCACCGGCGACGGCTGCCGCCGTGACGAGGACGGCTATTACTGGATTACCGGACGTGTCGATGACGTGCTGAACGTCTCCGGCCACCGTCTCGGCACGGCCGAAGTTGAATCAGCCTTGGTTTCGCATAATCTGGTTTCCGAGGCTGCCGTCGTCGGCTACCCGCACCCAATCAAGGGACAGGGGATCTACTGCTATGTGACGCTGATGGCCGGCAGCGAAGGCTCCGACGATCTGCGTCAGCAGCTTGTGAAGCACGTCCGTGCGGAAATCGGCGCAATCGCGGCTCCGGACAAAATCCAGTTCGCCCCCGGCCTGCCGAAAACCCGTTCCGGCAAAATCATGCGCCGCATCCTGCGTAAAATCGCGGAGGATGATTTCGGCTCGCTCGGCGATACGTCGACGCTCGCCGATCCTGCTGTCGTCGACGATCTGATCACCAATCGCCAGAATAACCAAAAGAAAGCGGGCTAAATTTTTAGGCGCTCCTGCCGCCATGTGGCGGCAGGAGCATTCGATGGCACGGAAACGGCGGAAGACCAAAGGCGAGCTAACCTGTCGTGCAAGCCTGCCGTGGCTTGCGCCCACCGTCATAGGTCCGTGCAAGACCGGCGAGGAGCAGATTGTCGGCGACGCTCCGGCCATCGGAGAGCGTCACGTCGGCGACGATGCGGCCGAAATATTTGTCTCCCGAAATGCGGGTGAGCTGAATTCTGGGTGATGTGGCGGCGAGCTCTTCCAGAGCGTGCTGCGCTTTGAAGCCTGCCTGGCGAACGCTTTCGCATTTCGAGTGTAGCTCCGGCGTGTCGATGCCGCGGATACGCACATAGACTTCCATCTTCTGCTGCGGCCAGGGCTGCGCCTCGACAAGCAGCGTATCGCCATCGATGACGCGCAGGATCTCCGCAGCGACCGGTCCCGAAATCTCATCGCGTGAGTGGGCTTCGGCGACGAACGCCGCGGTGAAGCCAGCGAGAATCAAAAGCAAGTTGGGCATGGAAAGGAATAAATTCCGATCCAATGGCAAAGTCAATAGGAATATTTACTTAGAAGTCGATGGCGCGGCCGTTGATCTCATAATCTCCGAACCGGGCCGGCTCTGCGCCGCCTCGGCCGCCAATCTCGGGCGGCAGGTCCAGAGGCTTGGCGTTGCGCCGCCGTTCTTCCGCTTCCGCGAGCGCACGCTTTGCTGCAGGCGACAGGGCTTTGTTTGGCGCAGCGCCTTCTGTAACCGGGCTTTCGGTGTTGTCGTTGTCCGCTGGCTGCATTTGCCTCTCTCGTCGGAATGTTGAAAATGGCTGGCGAATAACCAAATCATAATGCGCCGGTGCCGCGATTTAAACCCTTTCGCCGCAGATGGGAGATGGAGACCTCGATGAACCTCGTTCGTACTGCCATGTTGCTTGCCTTCATGACGGCTCTGTTCATGTTCGTCGGCTTCCTGATCGGCGGCCGCGGCGGCATGATGATCGCCTTGCTGATGGCCGCTGGGATGAACTTCTTTGCCTACTGGAATTCGGATCGGATGGTGCTCTCGGCCTACCGGGCCCAGGAGGTCGACGAGCGCAACGCGCCGGAATTCTTCGGGATCATTCGTGATCTCGCGCGCAATGCCGGCCTGCCGATGCCCAAGGTCTATCTGTACGACAATCCGCAGCCGAATGCCTTTGCGACGGGCCGCAATCCGCAAAATGCCGCCGTCGCTGCCTCGACCGGACTTCTCAGCATGCTTTCGCCGGAAGAAGTTGCAGGCGTGATGGCGCACGAGCTGGCGCACATCCAGAACCGCGATACGCTGACGATGACGATTACGGCGACGCTTGCCGGTGCGATCTCCATGCTCGGCAACTTCGCCTTCTTCTTCGGCGGCAATCGCGACAACAACAACTCCGTCGGCTTCATCGGTGCGCTTGTGGCGATGATCGTCGCGCCGCTTGCCGCCATGCTCGTGCAGATGGCGATCAGCCGGACGCGTGAATATTCCGCCGACCGGCGCGGCGCTGAAATCAGCGGCAACCCGCTCTGGCTCGCTTCTGCCCTGGCAAAAATTGCCGGAGGCGCGGCGCACATCCCGAACTACGATGCCGAGCGCAATCCTGCGACCGCGCATATGTTCATCATCAATCCGCTTTCCGGGGAACGGATGGACAATCTGTTTTCGACGCATCCGAATACGGAGAACCGCATTGCAGCGCTTCAGGAAATGGCGGCGAGCGGCATGAATGGCTCGACGGCAGCGGTTCGCACTGCTAATCCGTCGCGCAAATCGCGCTCGGTTCCGAATACGGGTATTGGCCGCGGTGGTTCCCAACCGCCTAAAGGTCCGTGGTCTTGAAATCAGCCAGCAGAGACAAGCCATCCAGCAAGAAGAAGCCGCCTGCAGACCGTCCGCCCGCAAAGCCGGGCCTGCAGGCGCGTGCGACCGCGGCCAAGATTCTCTCCGCGGTTGTTGATCGGAAGCTACCGCTGGACGGCGCGCTGGATCACGAACACGGAAATCCGGCCTACAAGGCGCTTAGCGAGGGCGATCGCGCGTTGGTCCGCGCCATCATCAATACCACACTCCGGCACCTGCCCCGCATCGATGCTGCGATTGCCTTGCTGCTCGATTCGCCGCTGCCGGAAGGAGCGCGCGCGCTTCACCATGTGCTTGCCGTCGGCGCAGCCCAGATCCTTTACCTCGATGTACCGGATCATTCGGCTGTCGATCTTGCCGTCGAGCAGGCGAACCAGGATCCCCGCAACCGCCGCTTCGCGAAGCTGGTGAATGCGATCCTCCGGCGCCTTAGCCGGGAGAAGGAACCGATCCTTGAAGAGATCGCCAAGATTCCGCCAATGCCGGTCTGGTTTCTCGAGCGTCTCGAAAGGGCTTATGGGAAGGAAGCGGCCGCGGCTATATCCGAATCGCAGCTTGAGCCTGCCGCAATCGATCTTACCGTGAAGTCCGACGCCGCAGGCTGGGCAAGGAAACTGAATGGCGAAGTCCTGCCGACCGGCGGCGTGCGGCTTGCAGCCTTCGAGGGCTCTATTCCCTCCCTTGAAGGCTTCGACCAGGGAGAATGGTGGGTACAGGACGCTGCGGCGAGCATTCCTGCGAAGCTCTTCGGCGATCTCTCCGGCAAGCGCGTCGCCGATCTTTGTGCTGCACCGGGCGGCAAGACTGCGCAGCTCATTGTCGCCGGCGGCCGCGTGACGGCGATCGATCAGTCCGAAAGCCGTTTGAAACGGCTGCGATCGAATCTCGACCGACTGGGCCTCGAGGCGGAAACGCTTGTAACCGATCTTACGAAATTTGACCCCGCAGAGCCTTTTGACGCCATCCTGCTCGACGCGCCCTGTTCTTCGACGGGCACAACGCGCCGCCATCCGGATGTTCTCTGGACGAAAGGGCCCGAGGACATCGCCAAGCTTGCCGGCGTACAGGAACGGCTGCTTCGTCATGCGCTGACGCTCTTGAAGCCCGGCGGCGCGGTCGTCTTTTCAAATTGCTCGCTGGATCCCGCTGAGGGCGAGGATGTCATCAGCCGGATTTTGCAGGACACGCCGAATATTGAGCGGGTCAGAATCGATGCCGCCGAATGGCCCGGTCTTGAAAGCGCGATCACTCCGCTCGGCGAATTCCGCACGACACCTGCCATGTTGCGCATGCCCGCGACAGTCGCCTCGGGCCTCGATGGCTTTTATGCCGCCATATTGCGACGTGTTGCCTGATTTCTACGCGCGCCGCTTATATTTCGTTTTTGTCACAAATTAATGCAAACTTACCGCTGAAACCGGCCTTCCTTCACCTATTCTTAATCATGAGGGTCAATAGAAAATAAAGTATGCAGTCTGGCCGGCGGTTTTCGACTTTGTATGTTCGGGAGGCCTGGCGTCGCTTTTCGCGGCGCAGGGTGCTTCTAAGGCTGCGTTTTTTCCGCCGGACGATCAAGGTGCCCGAGCGCCTCATCGTCGCCCCGACCGATCTTCGGGCTATCGATTCGCACATCGCTGACGAGATCATGAATGGCCGCTTTCCTCTGGTGGGGCGACTACTGGAGACGAATGGCAAATCGCCCTTCGGCTTTACGCTTCCGTCACGCGCCTTTGCCAGCCGCCTGCATGGCTTTGGCTGGCTCCGCCACATGCGCGCCTACAAGAATGACCGAGCTTCGGCCGTTGCCCGGGCGATCGTCGATGGCTGGCTCTCGCTGCATGCGGGCCGGATGGAAGGCATTGCCTGGGAAATCGATGTCACATCGCAGCGCGTAATTGCCTGGCTGTCGCATTCGCCGGTGGTCCTCCAGAATGCCGACCGTGGCTTTTATCGGCGTTTTACGAAATCTTTGGCATTTCAAGTTCGCTACCTTCAGCGCATGGCTCCCTTTGCGCTTGCGGGAGAAAGTCTCTTCCGTCTTCGCATCGCACTCGCCATGGCCTCGATCGCAATGCCCGCGCGGCAATCCGTGATGCGCAAGGCGGCTCTGGCGCTGGACAACGAATTCGATAGTCAGATTCTGCCCGACGGCGGGCATATCTCACGCAATCCGCGTGTAGGGCTCGAATTGCTTCTCGATCTCCTGCCGCTTCGGCAGACCTATGTGAATCTCGGCCACGACCTGCCGCAGAAGCTGATTGCGGGCATCGACCGCATGTATCCGGCGCTTCGGTTCTTCCGCCACCAGAATGGCGATCTTGCGCTCTTCAATGGCGCAACAGCAACCCTTGCCAATGAGCTCATGTCGGTCCTGCGCTACGACGAAACGGCGGGCCAGCCTTTCAAGGCGATGCCACATTCCCGCTATCAGCGCCTGGCGGCGGGAAATACAGTGTTGATTGCCGATACCGGTCCACCGGCTGCCGGCACCCTGTCTCGTACGGCGCACGCGGGCTGCCTTTCTTTCGAAATGTCGTCGGGCCGCCACCGCTTTATCGTCAATTCCGGCTCGCCGAAATTCGCCGGCCGCCGCTATGTGCAGATGGCGCGCACCACCGCGGCGCATTCGACCGTGACGCTGAACGATACTTCGTCCAGCCGTTTCTCGCCGTCTGAATATCTCGGCCATATCATCATTGACCCGGTGAGGACCGTCAGCGTCGAGCGTGCCGAAACCGAAGACGGACGCGACGTTATCAAGGTCAGTCATGACGGCTATCTCAAGAATTTCGGCGTGCTTCACGAGCGGGAACTGACGCTGAATGCTGCGGGCTCAATTGTCACCGGTCGCGATCGGCTGGTGCGGCAGGGCGAGCGCACGAGCAACGAACCGCTTCGTGCCGCCGCACGCTTCCATGTCCATCCGGCCATCAATGTGAGGCAGAGCGACCGCGAGTCCGCATTGCTGACGGCGCCAGACGGCGAAAGCTGGCTCTTCTCCTCGCCGGGGAACGAAGTCTTGATCTCCGAGGACGTCTTCTTCGCCGACGCCTCCGGCATCTGTGGTTCGGACCAGATCGAGATTGACTTCGTCTTCGCCGAAAAGCCGGAAATTCGCTGGTTTTTGTCCCGCAAGAGCTAGTGACTGTTTGCGCGGCGGCAAAGCTGTGCTAACGCGGCGGCATCGCCCTAGCGTCCCTCGCCGGATGTCTCCCGAAGCCCGAACGGAGAAGGTTCATGGCCGTCATTTCCAAAAAGATCCCCGCCCCCGACAAGGTCAAAATCACGACTGCGTTGCTTTCCGTTTCCGACAAGACGGGCGTCGTCGAGTTCGCCCGCGCGCTTTCCGAAAAAGGAATCCGCCTGCTTTCGACCGGCGGCACGCATAAGGCGATTGCGGCTGCCGGTCTCGCCGTCACCGATGTTTCGGAGGTCACAGGCTTTCCGGAAATCATGGACGGGCGCGTGAAGACGCTGCATCCCAAGGTTCACGGCGGTCTCCTGGCGATCCGTGACGATGCCGAGCATCGCCAAGCCATGAAGCTGCACGGCATCGAGAGCATCGATCTCGCCGTTATCAATCTTTACCCGTTCGAGGATGTTCGCGCTGCCGGCGGCGACTATCCAACGACGGTCGAGAATATTGATATTGGCGGCCCGGCAATGATCCGCGCTTCGGCCAAGAATCACGCTTATGTGACGATCGTGACCGATCCGTCAGACTATGCCGAACTGCTCGAGCAGCTCGCAGCCGATGCCGGCCAGACCGGCTATGCCTTCCGCCAGCGCATGGCCGCCAAGGCCTATGCCC
>NZ_JBNDHT010000073.1:0-32645 GCF_056755115.1 Rhizobium sp. SVR5-2C
TATGGTGATCCGCAGGAATATGCCGACGTGGTCGCCTTCATGGCGAGCAGCCGCGCTTCCTATCTGACGGGCTCCGTTATCCGTGTCGACGGCGGCCTGATCGCGAGCGTCTGAGGAAACGGTCATGCTGGTCGACCGGGAAAACTTGCCCGCCGTCCCCAGCATGCGCCCCGGCGCGTCACGCTACGGTCGACGAGCTGCGCTTTTGAGCTCGTCGATAAGACCGGTGCCTCGCTCGACCGTATTGCCGCCGAGGTCGAGGAAATCAGTCGGCATGTGGCAGCGATCGTCGAGGCGGCGCGAGAGCAGTCGGTTGGCTTGAGCGAAATCAACAATGCCGTTAATTCCATCGATCAGGGAGCGCAACAGAATGCGGCCATGGTGGAGCATCGACGGCCGCAAGCCACGCGCTCGGCCGGGAAGTCGCCGGCCTCAACGCGCTTCTCGCTCGCTTATCCATCGCCCTCTCTGAGCCGCCAACCGAGGCGGCGCGCAGTGAACGCCGCCAGACAGTAGGATCCGACGTTCGTGAAATGCGCGGGAAGATCGTCTATGCCTTCGGTGGCGCCGCCGCTCCTGCCGCTACCTCGTGGTAAGAGTTTGAAACGGTCGGAAGTCTCCAAGCGCAGCACCCTCTCGGTAGGCAGGCAGCTTAACTAGAGAGGATGCTCGCGCAGGATTTCCTGCAGCGCCAGAGCAATATCGTCTGCGCCGGATTCCGCAATCAGTGCCAACTCTGCGATGCCGCTCTCCTTTCCAAGCGGCGCAACCGAACCAAGGTTGATCATGCGATTGGTTCGACGAAACGAATGCCGCCAACGTCATCCCATCACAGGTCCGCATGCTGATCGACGCACGCGCCTAAGATCCCCGGTCGGCCGGCAGACCGGCGTCCATATTGATGGACCGGGGACTACATCGAACGATTCTGCACTTGTGGGCGCCGCGGTCACACTACAATAAATTGTTGACAATTGACATTCAGCATACTACACGGCTGTAAAGAGGTGGCCAAAATGACACTGAATGCAATCGACATTCTTCGATCTAACTCTCTGCCTATGTTGCTTGAGCAGGAAATCGAGCGTGTCATTCTCGGTGGCGAATTTGCGCCTGGAGATCATGTCAACGAGAAGGAGCTGGCGCTGCGCTTCGGCATCAGCCGCGGCCCGGTGCGAGAAGCGTTGCGCTCCCTGGATTCGTCCGGACTTGTCGAGCAGGTACCAAATCGCGGTTTCTTCGTTCGGCGCCTGACTGCGGCTCAGGCCCGCGATATCTATGATGTCCGTGCCGTGCTTTTCGGCCTTGCCGGAAAGCTTCTGGCCGAGCGTATCACCGATGAGGGAGTGGATCAGCTCAGGGCCTTCATCGCCGACATGGATGCGGCCGTCGCCGCCAACGATTTCGGGGCATACGTCAAGATCAACTTTGTCTTTCACGAATTCATCGTCGTCAGCGCCGGCAATCCGACGCTGGCCCAGCAATACATGACGTTGGTCAAGCAACTTCGGCTCTACCGCGCTCGCAACTTGATGCTCGGCGATTCGATGCATGCGTCCCATCAGGAACATCACGCCATGGTCGACGCCGTCGCGGCGCGCGATCCGGCGAGGGCGTTGCTCGCCCATGCGCGGCATGTCGAAGCGGCTAAAGAGCGGCTGATGTCAACGGCCCCGAACCTTAAATAGAGAACCAGGAGACCTGAACGCGTGAATACCATATCCGACATTACGGCCCAGGCCATACGTTTCATCGAGCGCACGACCTATGCTGATTTGCCGGGTGAAGCTCTCGCCATCGGCCGCCGTTGCATGGTCGATACCTTCGGGCTTTATCTCGCAGGCAGCCGCGAGCCGTCGGTGCGGATCCTTATCGAAGATGCACTTTCCCAAGGTGGGCGCGGCGACGCGCCACTGCCGGGCGCCGGTGCGACGAGGGTGCCGGCAGCGCTCGCCGGCCGCGTCTGGGGCACCGCAGGACATGCCCATGACTGGGACGATACACAAGTTTCCCACGATCCGAACCATGTCTACGGCTTGCTGACGCACCCCTCCGTTCCACCGCTCACGGCCGCGTTGATGGTCGGCAACACGCTTGGCAATGTCGACGGCCGCGACCTCATGCTCGCCTTCCAGGTGGGCTTCGAGGTCGAGTGCAAGATTTCCGAATGGATGACGCCGCGCCACTACCGCCGCGGCCACCATACAAGCGGTACAGTCGGCACGTTCGGCGCGGCCGCTGCGGCGGCCAAACTCCTAGGCCTGAAAGGGGACAAGCTCGCTCACGCGCTCGGATTGGCAGCGAGCTTTGCTGCAGGTATCCGCGTCAATTTCGGCACGATGACGAAGCCGCTGCATGTCGGCCGCGCCTGCGAAAACGGCATCACCGCCGCCTTGCTGGCCTCGCGTGGTTTCGAGGCCGATCCGGCAGCGCTCGACGGAACCTGGGGCTTCTTTTCCGTAATGGGCGAGGGTTTCGATGCCGAAAAGGCAAAGGCCGGATTCGGTGCGCCGCTGACAATCGTCACTCCGGGTGTCAGCGTCAAGCCTTATCCCTCCGGCATTCTTACGCATCAATCGATGGATGCCATGCTGAAGCTGGTTCTCGATCACGATCTGAAGGCCGAAGAGGTCGATCGTATCCGTTTCTTTGCCGGCAAGAATATCATCGAGCCGATCCGCTATCCGATTGCTCGCAACCATCTGCAGGCGAAATTCTCGATGCCGGCCTTGCTCGCCATGATCGTGCTGTGCCGCCGCGCCAGCCATCACGAATTCGAGGACGCATTTGTTTCCGGAGAGGCGATGCAGGATCTGCAGGCGCGCACCGACGTCATCAATGATCTCGAGATCGATGCTCTCGGCTACGACAAGATCCGCTCGCGCATCGAGGTGCTCACCAAGGATGGGCGCACGCTTGTGCAATGGGCGGACGAGCGTTATCGCGGCGGACCTTCCAATCCGGTCAGCGATGACGAACTCGATGGCAAGTTCCGCATGTGCGCCGAAGGCGTCATCGATACCGGCGCCCAGGACGAGTTGCTGGCGCTAGTGCGCGGCATCGATACCGGTGCCGATATCGGTCGTCTCATATCACTGATCAGCGGTGACGATGCGAAAAGCCATGTCGTGAGGAGCTCACCGCGGAATAACTAAGACTAGAGGGAGCGCCGTTACGGGAGAAACGGCATTTAAAAAGGGGAGAGAGAACATGAAATTTATGAAATTGCTTGGAAAAGCGGCATTTGGAATGGCCGCGATGGGCCTTCTGTGCGGTACCTCCGCTCAGGCGGACCCGCTGCCTTATCCGGCCAAGGTTGTGACCTTGGTCACGCATTCGAGCCCGGGCGGCGGCAGCGACGTTTTCCTACGCGAGATGACGAAATACCTCGGCAAATACATCGACGCCACGTTCGTCGTCGAAAATATCCAGGGCGGCAGCGGCGCCAAGGCGATGGCCCGTGTGGCCTCGGCCGACGCCGACGGCAGCGTCTTCTACGCGACAACGCCGACCTACATCTACACGTCGCTGATGAGCAAGCCGCAGAGCACCTACAAGGACATGCAGCCGCTGGTCAACATCTTCCTCGACAGCGAGGTGATCTATACGCGGACAGACGGTCCCTACAAGACGCTGCAGGATGTCATTGATCATGCCAAGAAGGAACGTGGCCGCTGGGGCGCCGCCAATCCTGCTTCGCTGGAACGTCAGGCCGCAGAGCAGCTGAAGCGCGCGGCTGGCGTGACGCCGGCCATCGTCACCCATGAGGGCGGCGGCGACATGATGTTGAATGTGCTCAACGGCACGCTTGATATCGGCATCGGCGAAATTCAGGAGGTCCGCTCGCAGCTCGATGCCGGTAAGATCACCCTGCTTGCCACGTTCAATCCGGAGCGTATTGCGGCAAAGCCGGATGTCCCCACGGTCAAGGAACTGGGCTTCGACGTCACGCTCGTGAAGTTCCGCGGCCTTGCCGGCCCGAAAGGCATTCCTGACGCAACGGCAGCGATCTGGGACGAGGCTGTGAAAAATGTCCTCGCCGATCCCGACTATCAGAAGGCTTATGCAGCCGAAGTGCTGGTGCCGCAGCTGATCGGGCACAAGGAATATCCCGGTTTCGTCGACAATTTTGCCACCACGACAGAAGAGTTCCTGAAGTCGACGGGCGCCATCAAGTAATAGGCATGGGCCGGTTCGCCGGCCCAATTTTTTACCTGAGGGCTATCTCATGAACAAAGATCTTATCAGCGGCGTAGTGTTGCTTGCGATCGCCGGCACTTACTACACATGGTCCACACAGATCGCCGACAGCACTTTGTCAGATGAGGTGGGTGCCGGCGGTCTGCCGCAGGTCCTATCCGTCATCCTCGCGATTCTGGCCGTCATCCTGATCGCCCGGGCGTTGCTGGTTGCCCGGTTGCGGACAGCGGCGGCAGCGGGCTCCGACGACGAGGACGACAACGCCCGTCTGCCGCGCGCCATCGGCTTCCTGCTGTTCGGGGCGGCCTATATCTTCCTGCTGCCCTTCGTTGGTTACATCATCGCCACCGCGCTGATGATCGGGGCCGTTGCTCTCTACGAAGGTGCGCCTCGAACCTGGGTGGTCGTCGCGGCGGCGATCGGCGGCGGCGTCTTCTATTGGGCGGTATTCGTCAAATTGCTCGGGGTCCACCAGCCGATGGGCTTGATTTTTCAAGGATTGTTCTGATGACCACGCTCTGGGACATCATCCACCTTTTGACGGAAACGCCGCTCGTTTTTGTCGCCATCGCCGGCCTCACCTGGGGCATTCTTGGCGGCGCACTGCCGGGTATCTCGGCCTCCATCACCATGGCGCTCGTACTGCCGTTCACCTATACGATGGACCCGGCCCAGGCGATTGCGCTGTTGGCCTGCGTCTACATCGGCGCCGAATATGGCGGCTCGATCCCGGCGATCCTGATCAGGACGCCCGGCACCAATTCTTCCGCCGCAACCGTCATCGACGGCTACGAGATGAACCGCCAAGGCCGCGCAGGCGAGGCCCTTGGCATCTCCCTGATGTCCGGCGTCGTCGGCAGCCTGTTTGGGCTCGCCATGCTCATCTTGCTGACCGAGCCGCTATCCTGGCTGGCGCTCGCCTTCACGCCGGCGTCCTACTTCGGTCTCGGCATCCTTGGCCTCAGCGTCATCGCCTCCATGAGCGGCGGATCGCTCATCAAGGGACTTTCGGCCGCCACCGTCGGTCTGATGATTTCGACCGTCGGAACGGACCCCATCTCCGGCGTCACGCGCTTTACCTTCGATATTCCTGACTTGCTCGGCGGTATCGAACCGGTCCTCGTCATGGTTGGCCTCTTTGCGCTCACCGAACTGATGAGCCAATCGGGCTCGATTGCCGGGACGAAGCTGAATGCCAGCATCAAGATCAAGCTGCCGAGCCTTTCGGTGATGAACCAGCTCAAGCGTTCGCAATTCATCGGCTGCGTGCTCGGACTGTTCGAAGGTCTGACGCCGGGCGGCGGGGGCTCCATCGCCGCCTTCATGTCGTATAACGAGGCGAGGCGCTGGTCGAAGACGCCGCAGTTGTTCGGCAAGGGATCGGAAGAGGGCGTTGCGGCCCCGGAAGCGGCCAACAATACCGTCGCAAGCACCGCGCTCATTCCACTCTTGAGCTTCGGCATTCCGAGCTCCAATTCCACTGCCGTTCTGCTGGGCGGGTTGCTGATGCACGGCCTCATTCCCGGCCCGCGCCTTTTCGAACAGAGCGCCCAGGTGATCGACAGCATCTATGTCGGCTCGTTCATCGCCATCATCGCCCAGATCGGCATCGGTATCCTCATCCTGCCGGCCTGCATCTGGCTGGTGAACCGACCCAGGCACTATCGTTCGGGCTTCATCTTCGCGCTGATCCTGTCGGGCATTTTCACGCTCAACAACAGCCTGTTCGACCTCGGGATTGCGCTGGTACTCGGCCTGGTTGGCTATCTGATGCGGCTGACACGCTTCCCGGTCCTGCCGATGATCCTCGGTGTTGTCCTTGGCCACATGGTGGAGTCGAGCTACCGGGGTTCGCTGGTGCTTTCTGGCGGCGACCTGATGATCTTCCTGCAGGACCCGATCTCCGTCTGCCTGTTGTCCCTCGCCCTTATTTTCGTCATCTTCTCAATCGGCCGCGAACTTCGTGATGTCCGCAAGAGTAAACTAGAGGAAGCCCATTCATGAATGTAGCCGCTCCGACATCGACGCCTGTGGCAAGCAGGCTCGCGGCCTTTGCGGCCACGTCATCCCCTTCGGCTGCGGCAGCTGCCGTCTGCCGTCGCCTCGTTTTCGATGTCATCGCACTTGCGATCGCTGCGCGCGACACGGACTATGTCCGGGCGGCTCTTTGCAGTGCCGTCGACGAAGGCTCCTGCACGGCCTTCGGTCATAGCAAGGGACTTGGTTTATATGACGCTGCCCTCGTCAACGGAACCGCCGCGCACGGCGAGGACTACGACGACACGTTCGAAGGCGGGCCGATTCATGCCGGCGCAGTCATCGTCTCGGCGGTCCTGGCGATCGCCGAAAAACGCGGCCTCGATGGCCGCGCCGTCATGCGCGGCATTGCTGTCGGCACCGAGCTCATGTGCCGCATGAGCCTGGTCGCGCCGCAGGCGACACACAAGGCAAGCTTTCACCCGACCGCCATCTTCGGTGCGCCGGCTGCTGCCGCCGCCGCCGGCGCGGCACTCGGCCTCGACGCCGCAACGATCGCGCGGGCGCTCGGCATTTCCGGAAGCCTTGCCTCTGGCATCATCGAATACCTGGCTGACGGCAGTTCGACAAAGCGTCTGCACGCCGGCGCCGCGGCACAAGCAGGCCTCCGGGCCGCGTTGATGGCCGAAGGCGGCTTCATTGGTCCGCTGACGGTATTTGAAGGCGTCAACGGCATGTATAAAGCCTTCGCGCCCTCGAAGGTCCCGGATTTCAGCCGGTTGGTGGACGGTCTTGGCAAGGACTGGATTCTCGAGACCCTCGCCTTCAAACCCTATGCCTGCGGGACGATGACGCAGCCGTTCATCGATTGCGCCAAGAAGCTGGCGGCGTCAGGTGTAAGGGCCGAGGACATCGTGTCCATTAGCTGCAATGTGGGAGAGGGCACCGTTCACCGGCTATGGGAGCCGCTTGCTGAAAAACATCGGCCGCCGAACGGTTACGCCGGCAAATTCTCGACGCCTTTCTGCATAGCGGTCGGCTTCATCGACGGAGAGGCGGGCCTCGGCCAATTCACCGGCGAGCGGGTGATGGACCCGGAAGTCAGGGCGCTAGCGGCAAAGGTCTCCTATGAGATCGATCCGAACGATCCTTATCCGCGCAATTTTACCGGACATCTCAAGGCAGTTTTGAAAGACGGGACCGTGCGCGAATTCCGCCAGCCTCATATGCGTGGCGGCGCCCAAGAGCCACTGCCCGACAGCGAACTGCTGTCGAAGTTCGAGGCCAATCTCCGCTTCGGTGGCTTTTCAGGCGGTGCGATCGAGGCTCTGCGCAACGGGCTCGACCGGGTCGCGGACGGCGGTCGTGTCGATCTCTCGGCGGCAAGAGCATGAGCGGCGCGATGCGGGAAAATCATGAACTGAAAGGCCGCGTGGCTCTCGTCACCGGCGCCTCGCGCAATATAGGCAGGGCGATTGCCCTGTCGCTCGCGGAAGCAGGATCCGCAATCGCGATTGTTGCCCGGTCGGATCGGGCGGCGGCGGAAGCGGTGGCGCGCGAAGTAGAGGCGGCGGGCAGCCCGGCGACGGTATTGCTGGGCGACGTATCGCAGGAGGAGGATGCCGCGCGGCTGGTCAGCCAGACGGTCGAGACTTTCGGTGGCCTCGATATTCTGGTCAACAATGCTGCCATCCGCCGCGAGGCACCGGTCGAGGCGCTTTCCTTTGCCGACTGGCGCGAAGTGATGGGCGTCACCCTTGACGGCGCCTTCCTCATGAGCCGTGCGGCTATCCCGCATCTGCTGACTAGCAAGCAGGGCACGATCATCAATATCGGCGGCCTCACTGCATACACGGGCGCACTGCATCGTGCCCATGTCATTTCGGCAAAAGCGGGGCTCGACGGACTGACGAAGGCGCTCGCCCATGAGCTCGGTCCGCGTGGCGTGACCGTCAACCTCGTCTCCCCGGGGATGATCGACACCAACCGCCAGCATACGTCGACGGGCCCCGAACCAACGCACCACCAGACCACGCGCACGCTGGTTGGGCGTCGCGGCACGCCGGAGGAGGTGGCCGCGGCTGTCCGCTATCTCGCCAGTGCCAATGCTCGCTTCACAACCGGACAAACCCTGCATGTGAACGGGGGGGCGTTCCTGCCTTAACGACCGAAGCGAGACTCGGTCGGAAGACGGACCACGGCCGCCAGCCGCTCTCCGAACGATGACCGCGTCCTGCGTCCCAACCCATTAGTGACGGACATTGCCCGATGTCTCTATCCGAGCCAACCTTCTCCTCTCCGCGGCCGAGCCTTCCCGCTCTGTTTTTTCTGTGCTTCAGGATTGGCGTTTTGAGTTTCGGCGGCGGCCTTTCGGGATGGATCTATCAGGCATTCGTGCTGCGCAAACAATGGATTGACGAGGAGGATTTTTCAAGCAGCCTGGCGATTTCGCAGATGCTGCCCGGAGCCAATGTCGTCAACCTAGTGATTTGCATCGGCGAGCAATTGCGCGGACCGTTGGGCGCGGTCGCCTGTGTCGTTGGTTTCCTCGTCGGTCCGTTTTTTGCGGTCATCGCGCTTTATAAACTGTTCGATCTGTTTGCCGGCTATGCACTGCTGCCGGTCATTTCCAATGGTGTCGCCTTTGCGGCAATCGGCCTGCTGCTGATGATGTGCGTTCACGGCGTTCGCCGCGCCATGCGATTTCCGCCGTCGGTGGTCATCATTGGTGTGACCGCACTTTTGGTCGGCGTGCTGCAGTGGCCGCTGCTACCGGTGGCGCTTGCCATTGCCCCGATCAGCGTCGCCATGGCCTGGCGGAGGAGCTGACATGCGTGACGGTCTGCTCATCGGCCTAGCTCTGGTTTTCATTCCGTTTTCATTGACCTCGATCGGCGGCGGCGGCGCCATCATCGCCGGCGTCCAGAACGAGACGGTCAATGTGCACGCCTGGATTAGCGCATCGGATTTCATTCATCTCTTCGCGGTCTCAAGAGCGGCCCCCGGGCCGGGGATGATGTTGGCAACAGTCATCGGATGGAAGGTTGCGGGCTGGCTCGGAGCGCTGGTGGCATCGTTGGCGCTTTTCGTGCCGTCGTCGCTGCTTTGCTACACCGTGTTTCGTTTGACGAATACACATCGTCAGAAAAAATGGCATCGCGCCATGCGCGAGGGTTTGGCGCCTGTCGGCGTCGGCCTGATCATCGCCGGCGTGATCTCGCTGTTCCGCGTGGCCGATGGCGGCATGCCCGCGGTGGTGATCGCCAGCCTCGCCGGCGCGATCCTCTATTGGATCCCGAAATTCCCGGTCTTGATCTTGCTGATCCTCGGCGGCTTGGGTGCAGCCGCAGCATCGGCCGCGCCCAATCTCCTGGGCTTCTAGGCGGCGAGCCGCTTGAATTGGACGAGCCTGCTTGCCAGCCTGATGGCGTTCTCGAATGCACCCGTATCGGCAATGCCCTTGCCGACGATGTCGAAGGCGGTGCCGTGCGCCGGCGTGGTGAAGATGGTGTCGAGCCCGGCGGTCACCGTGACGCCGCGGTTGAAGCCACGCATCTTCGTGGCGATCTGGCCCTGGTCGTGGTACATGGCAAGCACGCCATCATAATCGCCGGCGAATGCTTTCAGGTAGACGGTATCCGACGGGAACGGCCCCTCGCAATTGAACCCCCTGGCAGCCATGGCTTTGACCGCCGGGCGGATGATCTCGATCTCCTCCATTCCGAACAGGCCGTTTTCTCCGGCATGCGGGTTGAGGGCAGCAACGGCGAGCCGAGGCGAAACGATGCCGGCCTTGCGCATCATCGTCACCGACAATTCGATGGCATTCTCGATCGCCGCACGGTCGATCTGATCCACAGCCTGACGTAGCGGCACATGCGACGTGACGCGCGACATCCATTGATTGTCGAGCACGTTCATCTCGCTGAAATAGCCGCGATGGCCAAGCAGGTGGGCAAACATCTTGTGTTCGTCCGGAAAACGCCATCCGCCGTCATACATCGCACGCTTGTTCAGCGGCGCGAAGGAAATTGCGTCGACCTCGCCGGCTTTTGCAAAATCAATCGCCCGCGCCAGGGTTTCGCCGGTGATGCGGCCCGACTCGGCGCTGCCGATGCCCGGCGCATAGAGAGAGGGATCGGCATTACTCAGGTCGATGATCGGTATGGTCTTGTCCGACCAGTCGATGACCGCAGGGCTGTCATAGCGCCGGTATTCAAGGCGAACATCGGCCTGGCGCATGCCGAGGTCGAGCACCCTGATATCGCCGACCACGACGATACGGGCAGTCTCCAGCATCCGGCCGTCGTGAAGAATGCGGGCTGTCTGCTCCGGCCCGATGCCGGTGCAATCGCCTGGGGTGAGGGCGATGACGGGAAGCTCTCGGCTCATGATTGCCTCGATGTTTGAAGGGTGGGGAGGGATCTTGCCAAAAGCGCTTCGGCAATGGCCTTGCCGCAGGTCACCGTGTCGGCGCTGCCGCCAAGATCTCCGGTCCTCGAAGCGGGATTGGTGAGCACGTTCTCGATCGAAGAGACGATGGCTGCCGCTGCCTCGGGATGGCCGAGGTGGTCGAGCATCATGGCTCCGGCCCAGATCTGGCCGATCGGATTTGCAATTCCTTTACCGGCAATGTCGGGCGCGGAACCGTGGACCGGCTCGAACAGCGACGGGAAATTGCGCTCCGGATTGATGTTGCCCGAAGGGGCGATGCCGATCGTGCCGGTGCAGGCGGGACCGAGATCGGAGAGGATATCGCCGAAAAGATTGGAGGCGACGACGACGTCGAAACGATCCGGATTGAGCACGAAATGCGCGCACAGAATGTCGATATGATATTTGTCTGAGCGAACATCCGGATAGCTCTTCGCCATCTCCTCGACGCGCTCGTCCCAATAAGGCATGGTGATCGAAATGCCATTCGACTTCGTGGCAGAGGTGAGATGTTTCTTGCGCCGGCTCCGGGCAAGGTCGAAGGCGTAACGCAGGATCCGGTCGATGCCGACGCGGCTCATCACGGTTTCCTGCACGACGATCTCGCGCTCGGTGCCGGGATACATCCTGCCGCCGATCGAGGAATATTCGCCTTCGGTGTTTTCGCGCACGACGAAGAAGTCGATATCGCCCGGTTTGCGGCCGGCGAGCGGCGATGGAACCCCGGGCATCAGGCGCACCGGGCGCAGGTTCACATACTGGTCGAACTCGCGGCGGAACTGCAGAAGCGAGCCCCAAAGCGAGATATGGTCCGGCACGGCTTCCGGCCATCCGACGGCGCCGAAGAAGATCGCGTCGTGCCCGCCGATCTGTGCCTTCCAATCCCCCGGCATCATCCGCCCATGCGCGGCGTAATAATCACAGGAGGCAAAGTCGAAATGGTCGAAGGCGAGATCGATCCCAAATTTATCAGCGGCCGCTTCGAGGACGCGCAGACCCTCGGGCATCACTTCCTTGCCGATGCCGTCGCCGGCAATAGCGGCAATCTTCAGACGTTTGGACGGCACGTCGATCTCCCTTATTCATTGTCACCGAGGATGGTGGCGCACACGGCGTCCGTTACCATCTCGGTCGTGGCGGTGCCCTTGAGGTCCGGCGTGTGCAGCGACGGATCGGCGGTAACGCGTTCGATGGCACGCATCAGCCGCGCGGCCGCCGTGGATTCGCCCAGATGCTCCAGCATCATCACCGCCGACCAGAAGGTGCCGACGGGATTGGCGATTCCCTTGCCGGTGATGTCGAAGGCGGAACCGTGAATGGGTTCGAACATCGAAGGAAATTTTCGTTCCGGATTAAGGTTCGCCGTCGGCGCGATGCCGATCGAGCCTGCGAGCGCAGCAGCCAGGTCGGAGAGAATGTCGGCATGCAGGTTTGTCGCAACGATCGTATCGATCGATTGCGGCTGCAGCGTCATGCGGACTGTCATGGCGTCGACCAGCATCTTGTCCCAGGTGACATCGGGATAATCGGCGGCGACCTCACGGGCGATCTCGTCCCAGAGCACCATGCCGTGGCGCTGGGCATTCGACTTGGTGACGACGGTCAGAAGCTTGCGCGGACGCGATTGCGCCAGTTCGAAGGCAAAACGCATGATGCGGCTGACGCCGGCGCGGGTGAAGATCGAGACTTCCGTCGCCACTTCCTCCGGCAGGCCACGATGCGAACGCCCGCCCTGGCCGGCATATTCGCCTTCCGAATTTTCGCGGACGATGACCCAGTCGAGATCGTCGGCCGTAACGTCCCGAAGCGGGCTCCGAATGCCGGGCAGGATACAGGTCGGGCGAACATTGGCATATTGGTCGAATGGCTGGCAGATGGCGAGGCGCAATCCCCAGAGCGTCAGGTGATCAGGCACATCGGGCGCACCGACCGCACCGAAATAGATCGCGTCGAATGCTTTCAGGCGCTCGATGCCGCCCTCGGGCATCAGGACGCCATTGGCTTTGTAGTAATCCGAGCCCCAGGGGAAATTTTCGACCCTCAGTTCGAAGTGAGCGTCGCGGGCAGCGCAGGCCTCAAGGACGCGAAGTCCCGCAGCAACCACTTCCTTGCCGATCCCGTCGCCGGGAATGGCTGCGATGTCATACGTCTTCATGGACCAACTCCTCGCATTGACGGTGCATTTGTTATTCGCATGCCGGGATTTCTCACGATTGTCAATTATAAATTGTTGACAGTTTACCAAAAATGGGCGTGACATGACTTTATGATTTCCGGTTTCGTCGACGTTAGACAAGAGGAGAATATGATGCGGTTGCCCCCGAATAGGCCGATATCTGAAATGCCTTCGTTCTTCGAAGAGAAGGGCAAGTTGATGCACGGGTTCCGATATGAGCGCGTGCAGACCGCCGGCGCCGAGATCAACGTGGCGATCGGCGGGGAGGGACCACCGCTGCTTCTGCTCCATGGCAATCCGCTGACCCATGTAAGCTGGCACAGGATCGCGCCTGCGCTTGCCAGGAGCTTCACCGTCGTCGCAACCGACCTGCGCGGCTATGGCGACAGTTCGAAGCCTGATGGCGGCGAGGATCATTCTGGCTACTCGTTCCGGACCATGGGCGAGGATAACGCAGCCGTCATGTCGCATTTCGGCTTCGAGCGGTTCCAAGTTGCCGGACATGATCGCGGCGCCCGAGTGGCCTTCCGCATGGCCCTCGATTTCCCCAAGCGGATCGACCGTGTGGCGGCTCTCGACATCGTCCCGACGCATCATGCGCTCACCAATGTGACGCTGGGTTGGGGGCTGGAAGCCTACCATTGGTTCTTCATGGCCCAGAAGGCGCCGTTCCCGGAAAAACTGCTGACCGCCGACCTCAGCTATTACATCGACTACAAGCTCAACAAGAAAGGCGTCGGCCTCGATATCTTCAGCCCGGAAGCGATGGCGGAATATAAGCGCTGCACGACGCCGGAACAGATCCATGCGGTCTGCGAGGATTATCGCGCCACCGTCAGCGTCGACATGGCCATGGACACGGCTGACTACGGCAAGCGGACGATCGATTGCCCGGTTCTGGTCCTCTGGGGCTCCAACAGCCATTGCGGCCGCCATTTTGCGCCGCTCGACGCGTGGAAGCCCTGGGCGCCTGATCTGCTAGGCTGGGCCGTGCCGACCGGGCACTATCCCGCCGAGCAGCGGCCGGATCTCATCTACGATGCGTTCTGGAAGTTCTTCAATGGGCAGGATCCGCTACCGGCCGGTCGATGAACGCCGCGTCTTCCGTCAGCGATAAGCTCGCGGACGGAAGATCGCTTCGGCAAGACACGTCAGCCGAGGGCTGCAATAATGCCCTGCGTCATTCCGGCGGTGCCAGCGGTTCCCTTGATATCGCGTGTGCGGGTCGCGGGGTTTGAAAGTGCTGTCGCGATCGCCTTCTGCATGACCGATGCTGCCTCGACAGCTTGAGGGATCTTGCGGTTATGGCCCAGCCACTCGATCATCATGCGGGCTGACTCAATCATCGCGAAAGGATTGGCGATGCCCTTGCCGGCGATATCGGGCGCCGAGCCGTGGGTCGCCTGGGCCATGGCCAGATTGCCTTCGCCGATGCAAAGGCCCGGCGCCATGCCGAGACCTCCGACGAGACCGGCCGCTTCATCCGTCAGGATATCGCCGAACATGTTGGTGGTCACGATGACGTCGAAACTCTGGGGATCGCGGATAAGTCGCATCGCCATCGTATCGACGATGACCTCGTCGACGGCGACATCCGGGAACTCCTGCGCCACGCGGTGGCATTCTTCGACGAACATGCCGCAACCGAGTTTGAAGACGGTGTCCTTGTGAACCAGCGTCAGACGCTTCCTGCGCTGCTGGGCAATCTCGAACGCCGCGCGCGCGACGCGTGATGACCCAAGCCGGGTGATGACCCGCACCGAGATCGTCACGTCCTCCGTCGGGCGGAATTCGCCGGAGCCGGCCACGACGTTGCGGTCCGGCTGGAAGCCCTCGTTGTTTTCGCGCACGATCACTAGGTCGATGTTTTCGTGGATCGCACCCAGGCCGGGAAAGGATTTCGTCGGCCGGACATTGGCAAAGAGGTTGAAGCCCTTGCGCATGATCGGGTGCGGATTGATGGCACCCGGTACCTTAGGATAGGCCTGATGGCCAATCGGGCCGAGGATGAAGCCGTCCATCTTGGCGAGCGTCTCCATCGTACCCTCCGGAAAGGTCGAGCCGATCGTATCGAGCGCCGTCCTGCCGATCGGCATCGGTCGCCAGTCAATTTTGAGGCCGGTCATGGCTGCGGCAGCCTGGGTGACCTCGACGGCGGCGGGCACGATTTCGAGGCCGATGTCATCGCCGTTCAGAATCCCGATCACGAGATGATGTGTCATAAGAGCAGTCCTTTCAGTTGCAGGAGGCGTCGATACGGCGCGAAAGAGCTTCGAATATCCGAAGGGTGAACAGGATCGTCGTCATGACGACGGCGATGCGGGTGATCTGGAAGGCGGTGACGGTGGTGCCATCCAGATGCATCGCTGCCGCCGTCAGCACCATCTCGGTGACTCCGGCGGGCGCGACGGCGAGCAGGCTGGTCACGAAGGAGAGGCCCGTGGCAGCGGAAAGCAGCCAGGCGATGCCGGCGGCGATCGCCAACAGGAAGGTCGTGGTGACGAGTGCCGACATCGTCACCCTCGACAATCGCCCAAGCAATGAGCGTCGGAAACGGCATCCGAGCCAAATGCCGATGACGATCTGGGCGATGGTGAGAACGATCGACGGAATGGCGAAGGGGCCGAAACCGAACCCTGAAACGATGCCCGCGATGATCGCCGGCACAAGAAGCCAGGTGTTCGGCAGTTTCAGCCGCCGCGCCAGAAACGCCGCAACGGCAGCGACGATAAAAAGAGCGATCAGCGGCGCGGCGTCGGCGTGGAACGGGATCGTTACCGGCTGAATGCCTCCATCCTCGCCGAACAGCGTCACAAGGAACGGAACGATAGTGACGATCGACGTGACCCTGATAAGATGGACGACGGCGACAGTATCGCTGTCGGCGTTCTTTTGGTGCGCGACGACCGCCATCTCCGCAAGACCGGCCGCTGCGGTCGCGAAGAACGCGGTTTTGCCGTCGATGCCGGCGAGCATGCGGATCATCAGAGCCGCGACCATGGTGGCGGCGATGATGAGAACGGTCGAAAGCAACATGAAGGGCAACAGAGCTACAGTGGTGACAAGCACAGCCGGCACGAAGCGGAGCCCAATCGCCAAGCCCACGGCGACCTGACCAAGTTCCCGTCCATACGGAAGCGGTGCAATGGGAGTCCCCAAAATCGCCGCCATGCCGCAAGCCAAGAGCGGACCGAGCAGATAGGGAAGAGGCATCGCGATGCCTTTGGCGACGAAAGCGCCCGCGATGCCGATCAGGATTGCCAGACCGATCCGTATAATGGTGCGGCCGAAGACATATGTGTCGCTGCCGGTGCCTGATAGTTCCGAATTCGGCATCGCGATGTCGATCGCGTCAGGCGACGGAGATCAGGCGGGCCGACAACTCGTCGAGGGACGGCAACGCCTCGAGTCTGCGCACCAGTTCGACGATCTCGTTTGCCTTGCCTTTGGCCATGCCGGCGAATTCTGCATTCTCGCGGAATTTGTCGGCCACTTCGTCGTAGCTCATCGGGAATGCCGGGCTGCCCTTGCCGAAATCGGCGCGGCCGGAGATCCTGCGGCCGTCGGTGAGCTCGATATCGATCAGCGTCGTCATCAGATGGTAGCCCGCCGCTTCCGCCTCGTCGTCGATGACGAAATCGACCTTCTCGATCATTGCGCGTACATCTTCGCGCTCGACGGCGGCGTCGGTGAATTCGTTGAGGCCGGCACGGCCTTCGAGCAGCAGGATCGCCATGCAGAATTCCATGGAGAATTTTGCCTGCAGTTCATCCTTGGGACGATGATGGATCAGCGCGTTGGGCATATTGGAATTGGTGCCGACGCGGACGCGTTTCACCTCTTCGGCCCGGATGCCGTTCTCCTTGATCAACCGCAGCATTTCCGTCATGCCGGGATGCGTCAGCGAGCCCGATGGATGCGGCTTGATGGAAATGCCGGGATTGGCGAAAGTCCAGGGAGCGCCGAGCTTGCCGAAGATGGCATTCTGGTCATAGCCACCACCCGCAGCCGCGAAGAATCCGCGGGGCGCCTCGAGGATGCGGGGCGTGGCTGTCCAGCCGTAGGAGGCAAACTGGGCGGCGGCGACGCCGCTTTCCGATGAACGCCCGGCATGGAAGGGTTTCGTCATCGTCCCGAAGTTTTCACGCAAGCCGGCGGACTGGCTACCGGCGATGGACAGGGCCCGTAAGGTAGTGTCGACATCGAGGCCCATCAGCCGAGCGCTGGCGGCGGCCGCAGCGAACGTTCCGCAGGTAGCGGTCGCATGGAAGCCTGTCTGGTAGTGGCGCGGCGCGATCGCCTCGGCAACCTTGCACTCGACTTCAACGCCCAGATGATAGGCCAGCAGGAAATCCTTGCCCGAGGATTTGAGCACCTCTCCCATTGCGAATGCCGCCGGCAGCGCCGGAGCCGTCGGATGCGTCAGCAGGCCATAAACGCGGTCCTTGGCGACGGCGAGCTGCGTGTCGTCATAATCATCGGCGTGGATGCCAACACCGTTGGCAAACGCAGCAAAGCGAGGCGCGATCTTGCGGCCGCCGCCGATCACGGTCGCAGTGCCTCTCGCAAGCCCGAGATCGTCGAGATGGCGACGGACCAATTCACCGCTTTTGGCAACGGAACCAGAAAGAGCCAGACCGAAGCCGTCAAGTATCGATTTCTTGCCGAGCTCCACGACTTCTGCCGAAAGCTCCTCGAACTTCGTACCAACCACGAATTCGGCAACGTATTTTGTTAGAGCCACATCCGCCGCTTTGTTCTGGTCCATCCCAATTCCTCCTGTCGCATTTCTAGTGAGTAATTCTCAGGCGACAGTGCGTTGGAAATTGTCAATTGTCAACAGTTTTTCGTTTACAAAACGGACGCGAGTGGTCGATGCGCGAAGCGCACAACGCAAGCGGGAATGAATTAGGAAACGCGGCGGGACGCGCGGGCCGTCAAGGACCGGCTTGGCGGGTCCGAACGATCCCGTTGAGGATATGGGTACGGGCGGCGATCAGGCTGCGAACAGGATCGCGAGCCTCGAGCGCGTCGACGATCGCCCGATGTTCCTGGTTGGAGATCTGCAGCACGTCATGGCTCGAAAGCGCGCGGTAGCGCTGTATGTGTAGCTCGCGGACGAAACTCTGATACATGAGTTCCAGGCGATTGTTTCCCGCCATGTGAGCGATCTGCTTATGGAATTCGAGGTTGACGGGATAATAGATATGCACATCGCCGAGCTCGACGATTTCATCCATGCGCTGCAACAGAGTCCGCAGAATGGCAATCTGCGCATCGGTAATCCGCTCGGCAAGCATCATCGCCATGCAGCCGAAGACGCCGGCGCGCGCTTCTGAAAGGTCCTGGGCCTCGTCGTTGGTCAAGGCGCGAATAAAGAAACCGCGGTTCGGAATGATCTCGATGAGACCCATCGCGGCCAGGGCGCTGCAGGCTTCGCGGATCGGCCCGCGGCTCACACCCAGGCGCTGCGACAGGCCGTTTTCATTCACGCGCTCGTTCGGCTTCAGTTCACCATCGATGATCATCCGCTCGATTTCGGCCTGCACCACGTTCGCCAGCGAACGAGTGCGAAGGAAATCGATTGCGGATAGATTGGGCGGTAGGTTCGTTAAGTCCGACATGAGCAGGCCATCGTTAAGGGTCCATTGAGAAGGAGTAGGCGGTGAAGCCTGCCGGCCTGCTCCTACGACTTCCATTTATCAGCAATTCCAGTCGTTGGCGATCCTGCCGACAACCGGGACCTGCAGTCTTTAAAGGAACCCGCAAATCGTTCAACCCCGCGCATTCATCTGTGAACCGCCGAGAACAGGAACCCGGTTGGCGACAAAAACAACGGCAAATGATGCCGCAAGGAGGATAATGCCGAGAACACAGATTGCCCCGAGATCGCCGCTCTCATTCAGATCGTAGATGATCACTGAAACGAGCTTGGTATTGGCCGTGGTCAGGAGAATCGTCGCGGAAAGCTCGCGGATCGTACCGACGAAGACGAAACACCATGCGGCCACGACGCTCGTGCGAAGCAGCGGCGCGGTGATGTCCCATAGCGTTCTCAGCCGCGAGGCGCCGACGATCCGCCCGGCCTCCTCCAATTCGGGATGAACGCCGGAGAAGGCGGACGACATTTGCTGGTAGCCTGCCGGAAGTTCGATCGTCATGAAGGCTATCAGCAGGATCCAGATCGTTCCGTACAGCTGAAACGTCGGATTGGCATAGCTGAGGAAAAGCCCGACGCCGAGTACGATCCCGGGAATTGCAACCGGCGCCGTGGCGAGAACGCCGAGAAAGCTGGAATTTGGCAACGAGCGGCGGATCACCAGATAGGAGACGATCAGCGCGATCGCCGTGACGGCGGTAGCCGTCAGGAAGCCGAGCAGGAAGGTATTCCAAAGCGCCAGCCGCGTCGCCGAAAATTCGAAGAGCACGAACCGCCAATGGCGCAATGTCAGCGTGCTGAAATTGATAGGGTCGCCCACCGTTCCCGTGAACGCCGTCTTCAGGATCGCCAGATAGGGCAGGATGATCGTCAGGCTGAGGATGCAGAACACGAAGAGGGTGGCGACCCACGTCCAGGGTCCGAGCTTGGTGATCCGCGGCGTTCCGCTCTTGCCGCCAAGCACGGTATAACCCTTGCGGCCGAGAATTGCCTTCTGGGTCCGCAAAAGAAGGATGGTAATGATCAGCAGCGGCAGGGCGGCTGCAGCCGCCACCCCAAGGCGGGGCGGAAACTGAAAGAGGCTCCAGATCTTGGTCGTGATGACATGGAAGCCGGCCGGCAGGGCCAGGATCGCCGGCGAACCGAACATCGTCAGTGCTTGGAGGATGGCGATGAGCGTTCCGGCCAGCATAGCCGGCAACACCAGCGGGATGGTCACCCTCCGCAGCGTCGTCATTGATTTTCCACCAAGGATCGAGGACGCATCCTCGAGATCCGACGGTACGCGGTCCAGGGCATTGGCCACGAGCGTGAAGACGTATGGGAAGGTGAAGCAGGCAATCGCAAAAGCGAGACCGCCGAAGGTGTAGATGTTGACGAGATAGGCCGAAGAATCGAGGCCGAAGATGCGTCGATAGACAATGTTGACGATGCCGCTGTTCGGTGCGGCAAGGATTTCATATGCGATGGCGCCGAGGAACGGCGGCGTAACGAAGGATGCCGTCACCAGCATGCGGATAATGCGCCGTCCCGGCAGATCGGTTCTGGCAACCAGCCAGGCCATCGGCGTTGCGATCAGGCAGGCGAGGATGCCGACGGCAAGCGCCATGCCGAACGCCAGTCCGTAGGACCGCAGCAGAGTCGGATCCGCAACCAGGGTGACGAAGTTGTCGAGGGTTGCGGAGCCGTCGGTATCGCTGCGGAAACTGTAATAGGCCAGCCAGAACAATGGCAACAGAACCAGGACGCTCAGGATGAGAGTCAGCAGAGCGAAGGTGGGCCACGAAAGGTCGATGCCGCGGCGCCGACCCTGAACCTGAGCGTTACTGGTCATGATGGCTTACGTCCCAAAATACTTTTCGTAGTTGGCTTTGATCGCCTGGATTTCAGGCTCGAGCTTGGCGGGGTCGGAATGCAGGATCTTGATTTTCGACAGCGAAGTGCGGTCGGCCTTTTCCTTGACGTCCGGATGGAACGACCGCAGGCCGCCGAAGTCGCTGTTGAGTTGCTGCGCTTCCAGCGAGAACAGGAACGCGTAGAAAAGCTTGGCTGCGTTCGGGTTGGGCGCCTGCTTCAAGACTGCGGCATTGCCGACGGCAAGCGGCGTGCCTTCCTCGGGATAGACGATCTTGATCGGCTTGCCTTCGTCGATCAGGCGGAAGATGTTGTATTCGTTGCCGTCGACCTCAAGCACCCGTTCTCCCTGAGCAAGCTTCTTCGGAGGCTCGGTCGACGACTGTACCTGCATGATGTTCTGCGTGCCGAGCTTTTCGAAATAGTCCCAGCCGAGCAACTGACTGAGTACGAAGGTTGACGTCATGATCGTGCCGCTATAGCCCGGATGTGCCTTCACCATCTTGTCCTTGAAGCGCGGGTCGAGAAGGTCTTTCCAGGACTTCGGGACTTCTTCTTCCTTGAGCAGGTCGCTTCGATAGGCCATGACCGACAGATGCGCGCGATAGGCGGCGAAATTGCCGTCTGGATCACGCTCATCCGCCGGCCATTTATCGGCCACTTCCTGCGGAACCATGGGTGCAAGCCAGCCCTGCCGCTTGAAATACTCGAAATGCACTGCGTCCGACGTCTCGATGACATCGGCATTGTAGATCCCGGTCGAATATTCCTGGCCAATGCGCTGGAATACGCGCTCGGAGCCGGCGCGCTCCACCTGAACCGCTATGTCTGGATATTTGGTCTTGAACAGTTCGGCGAGCTTCTCGGCGACCGCCACGTCGGTTGCGGTGTAGAACACCACCTTGCCCTCGGCCTTGGCCGCGGCTTCGAGCTCCGGCGTCACGGCGTAAGGGGCAGGCGCCTCGGCGAAGGCGACGGACGACGCCATTAATGCCGAGGCGAAAAGCGCCCCTGCGAATGCTTTCTTCCACATTATCTACTTCCTCCCTTTTTTACGACGCGAGCGCCCGGCACTTCTCTGGCGGAAACGTCAGCCAAACCTCCTGGCCGACCGGGATCGCAACGTTGACCGGTGCTACGGTGCGCACCACTTCTCCACCAGCAATCGAAACGAGATAGTCTCGGTGCGAACCGAGATAGATTTGGCGCGTGACGGTACCGACCGTCACATTGGTCTCTCCGGCGGGCCGCACCGATGACAGTTCGATGTCGTGGTGGCGGATCGAAACGGCCGTTCTCCCCTCGTGCGCAGGACTGCCGCTGCCGCAGCGCAAGACCAGACCACCGTCGCAGCCAACGGTGTCGCCGTCACGGCGCGTCCCCGTCAGGATATTGGTTCCGCCGATGAAACGAGCGACGAACTCGGTTGCCGGCCGCTCGTAGATATCCTCCGGCGACCCCGCCTGTTCGATGCGGCCGTCATTCATGACGACGATCATGTCCGCCGTCGTCATGGCTTCGGCCTGATCATGGGTCACATAGACGGTGGTGTAGCGGAACTCGTCGTGCAGCCGGCGGATCTCGAACCGCATCTCTTCGCGGAGATTGGCGTCGAGGTTCGATAGCGGCTCGTCGAGCAACAGGATCTCCGGCTTGATGACCAGAGCGCGCGCCAGCGACACGCGTTGCTGCTGGCCGCCGGACAGTTCTCCCGGGTAGCGGCTTTCCAGTGCAAGAAGCTGCGTTGCCGACAGAATTGTCCGCACGCTTTCGGCGATCTGTGCTTTCGACAGTCGGCGCAGGGTAAGGCCGTACGCCACGTTCTCAAAGACCGTCATATGCGGCCATAGTGCGTAACTCTGGAAGATCATCGACATGTTCCGCCCCTCCGGCGGCACCGTCGACTTCGCGGACGAAACGGTCTTCCCCCCGACGTGAATCTCGCCCCCGGTGGCCGGAACGAAGCCGGCTACCAGCCTCAACGTCGTCGTCTTGCCGCAGCCCGACGGCCCCAGCAGGCAAACAAGCTTTCCCTTTTCGACGGACAGATCGACGCCTTTTACAGCCAAGAACGAACCGTAGCTCTTGGTAAGGCCCTGCAATTTCAAGAACGCCATCACACCTCCCGAGTGTTCGCAGACATCGGACTCCGCGTATCTGGAATTGGCTAGCGAAAATGTAGCGAAGAATTGAAAACTGTCAACAGATTACTGTTTGCTATTTGGCTGCCATAGGGGCGGCTGTTCGTAATCTGAAATTAAAGCCCTGGGGCTCTGCCTGAAGCTGCAGTCTCAGCTGGGCTCATTATCGTTGCCTTCGCTCATGGTGCTCACGGGTTGGTGCCGCGGGCTTAGATCGTCATGCGCGCCGCGGCCGAGGAGATACGCCGCCGAACGCCAGGCATGATATGCGATCCGATCGAGCCGCCGGGCGGCGTCGACCCGCGTGAACGCCTCCGCGGCGGTCAACTTTCCCGCCGCGACCGAGGCGAGGGTTGCGGCGTGATGATCCCGCTGCAGCGCGTCGAGTTTCCTCGCTGCGCCCTCTACCTCGGCAAGCGCCGCCTCCACCTCGGACGAAACGTTCCAGCCGATGGATGCGGCCTGCGGGCCGAGGGCGGCTTCCGATGTTATGGAGCCGGCAACGGCCTGTGCCGCACGCATGGCCTGTCTGCACAGTTCGGCGGCCCCAAGGTCATGGGGGACTCCGGCCGGTTGTCCTGAGAGCCCACTTTCCGCCACGACTTCCACGAGGCGCGAGACGTGATCGAGCGCATGCAGCGTGCTCGTCATGCGGAACCGCTCGGCCTCCGTCTCGGGCGGCTCCTTCAATTCGGAAAGGAAGTCCCGCACCTCTTCGAGTGCGGCGGCGGCCGCAGTGCTCTGCGCTGTGCGTCCGGCCCCGCTCGAAAGCGCCTGGGAAACCGAGGCAGCGGTTGCCGTGAGGACGTCTGCCACGACACGCCGGGCGGTCTCCACCGCGATCACCGGACTGGCGAGCGCGCTCGGATCGAGCGCGCTCTGAAGCGCCGTCTGCTTGGAGGGCAGGAGCCGCTCCACCATACGGGTGAACCACTGCGTCGCCGGAAGGAGCACCGCGACCCCCACGACGTTGTAGGCCGTATGGTAGGCGGCAAGGAGCGTCATCCCGTCGACCGATGCCGCGAAAGCCCTCATCAGCTGCGCCGTCAGCGGAAAAGCGATGATCGCGATGAGCGCCGCTATGACCTTGAATAATACGTAGGCGAGGGCAAGGCGCTTGGCCGTGGCGCTGGCGCCGATTGCCGCCAATGCGGAGCTGGTCGCGGTCCCGATGTTCTGGCCGATGATCAGCGCCGCGCCCTGCTCCAGGCTTATCGCCCCGGCGTAGAAAGCCGAAATGGTGACCGCGATGGCGGCCGTCGAGGACTGCATGACCGCGGTCATCGCCAAGCCGGCGACGATCAGGGTCATGAGGCCGACGGACCCTGAGATCCAGCCAACCCCCGGCGCGCCGAGCACCGCAGGCAGGTCAGACGGATGCAGGCTCTCCGCAAGGCCTCCCATGCCCTGCTGGAGCGTCGTCAGCCCGTAGAGCACCAGCGCGAATCCTGCGAGGGCGCCGCCCGCCGCCGCGATCCGTCCGCCTCCCAGCAACTTGGCCAGCGCGCCAATGAAGATCATCGGCAGCGCATAGGCCGAAAGCGAGACGCGCACGCCGATCAATGCCACCAGCCAGCCTGTTCCCGTTGTGCCGACATTGGCGCCGAACACGAGGCCGAGCCCCTGCGGAAAGGTCAGAAGCCCGGCACTGACGAGGCCGATCGTCGTCATCGTCACCGCGCTCGAAGACTGCACGAGCAGCGTGACGATAGCGCCCCAGAAGGCACCCGAGAGTGGCGTCGACGCCGCCTTGCCGAGGACGGTGCGCAGGGCGGATCCCGCCAACGCCTTCAGGCCGTCGGTCATGACGGTCATGCCGAGCAGGAACAGCCCGACGCCGCCGAGAATGGCAATTGCTGTCGCCATGCACGCCTCGTCCCGCCTAGATTTCGGCCCTGAGATCGTCGGAATCAAGCAACCGCCGACCTCATGCCGATAGCCTTACCCGCTGCGCCGACTCTCCCAACGTCCAAATAGGGGAAAATCCCGAGATGAAAATCAAGTGCTTGTAGCAGTTTAGATAAATACCGCAGTTCAACAACTCCGGTATTTTATGGCAATCGGTAACGACAAGATGCAGCAGTTGCTTACTGCATTTCGAGAAGACATTCCATTCCTTGCAAAGACTAGCTTTAAAAGCGAGCCGCGACCCAAGCAAGTTGAGGACGTTGTCCACTATTCTCTTCAATCCTCGTTGAGATTGCACAGGCATAATGTCGGCCCGTTTCAGATCGACATAGATGCCTCTTTTGAAAAGCGCCTGAGCAGCCGGAAGTGCAATCATGGGTTCCGTGATGAACATCTAAAGCAACATAAAACTTGATCTCGATGGAAACGTTGTCATGCTAGCCAAAAGCCGCTCGATATGGGCCAGAGCGCGGCGGGGCCGGCCGTTTTCGCGGTCGCGGGCCAGCGGCGCTCCAGCGAGGAGAGTGCCGAATGAAACGATATCTTCTGGCACTCACACGATCGTTTTCGACGACAGGCTTGATTGTAGGCACGCTCTTCTTCTGCCTATCGCTGACGCCGAGCCTGATGCCACGGTCCCCTCTTGTCCAGGGCGCTCTTTCGGGAAGCTGCGCAGCCTTCGGCTACGGCATCGGCGTGTTTCTCGTCTGGCTTTGGGCCTATCTCGAGATCCTTCCGTCGCGGGTTGGCTTCGGGAGAATGTGGCAGGCAGTCGCCGCAGTTTTCTGCATCGCGATTGCAACGCTCTTCCTCTGGCAGGCGTCTTCCTGGCAGAACTCGGTCCGGGACCTCATGGGGCTGGACCCCGTCACCTCGGCCGATCCGGTCAAGCTGATCGCCGTAGCTCTCGCGGTCTTCTGTGCGCTCGTGGTCGTCGGCCGTCTGTTCAAGTACACGTTCCTTTTCTCTTACAAGTGGCTGCAGCGCTTCGTCCCAAGGCGGATTGCCATCGCCGTCGGCACATTCCTGGCCATCATCCTTTTTTGGTCCGTGGCGGAAGGCGTGCTGTTCAGGGCCGGTCTTCGAATGGCAGACACCTCGTTCCGCGAGCTCGACGCCTTGATCGACGACGACATGCCCATGCCGACTGATCCGGCAAAGACGGGCAGTGCGGCGTCGCTCGTCGATTGGAAGCAGCTTGGGCGACAGGGCCGGCATTTCATCTCTTCCGGCCCGACTGGTGACGAGATCGGTGGATTCCTGAACACGAAGGCGACCGATCCGATCCGAGTTTATGTCGGTTTGAACTCCGCCGAAACAGCGGAAGAGCGAGCCAAGCTGGCGCTGGCGGAGCTGAAGAGGGATGGTGCTTTCGACCGCTCCATTCTGATCGTAATCGTTCCGACGGGGACCGGCTGGGTCGATCCGGCTGCCATCGATACCGTCGAATATCTCAATCGCGGCGACGTCGCGAGCGTCGCACTGCAATATTCCTACCTCGCAAGCTGGTTGTCGCTGATGGTCGAGCCGGGCTACGGCGCGGATGCGGCCCACGCCTTGTTCAGGGAAGTCTACGGCTACTGGACAACGCTGCCGCACGACCACCGCCCAAGGCTCTATCTGCACGGCCTCAGTCTCGGAGCGATGAATTCACAGCTCTCGGCCAATCTCTACGACGTCATTGCCGATCCGTTCCAGGGCGCGTTGTGGAGCGGGCCGCCCTTTCCGAGCGGGACATGGGCATTCGTGACGGCAAACCGAAACCCCGGTTCGCCTGCTTGGCTGCCGCGGTTTCGTGACGGTTCGATTATCCGATTCACCAATCAGGAAAACGCGTTGAACATTCCCGGCGCGGCCTGGGGGCCGATCAGAATTGTTTTCCTGCAATACGCCAGCGATGCAGTGACATTCTTCGATCTCCGTTCGTTCTATCGAATGCCGGATTGGCTGAAATCCCCACGGGGACCCGACGTGTCGCCGAGCTTGCGCTGGTTCCCGGTCGTCACGATGCTGCAGCTCGCCTTCGACGCGATGATCGCGACAACCTCGCCGATGGGATACGGCCACGTCTACGCGCCGGAACATTACATCGATGCGTGGCTGGCGGTGACAGACCCGACAGGCTGGCAACCTGCCGAAATCAACCGCTTGAAGTCAGTCTTCGCGCAGCGGTTCCGGGAGGCAGGCCAGAACTGAATGAGCTCCTCGATTGTGCGCATCCGGAATGCTGCCGGGATGCTTGAGCAAACGTGGACTCTTTCAGAAAGGAAAGGCCAAAACCGCACGCTGATCGCTGTACACCCGAAGCGGCGCAGTCCAGTCCCGGCGAACAGCTTACGATTCAGGTCTTTGAAGATTTTCTTGCTGCAATTGCGCTTCGAAATTTTGAACCCAGAGCTTGGTTTCGGGATTCTATGCTGATCACAGGCAGTCTTGAGCGACATTATATTTAAACGACGCTGTACATGGGCTTTTCTGCGACGTTCAGATCTGTTGAGCGTCACAATAGGGGGAGAGCGATGAAGGAGTTGATGCTGTGCTTTCTGGCAGCTTTCGCGCTTGCGAGCTGCACGCCGACTCAACAGGGCGCCGGCATCGGCGCTGCAACTGGCGCAGTCGTTGGCGGCGCTCTCACGAACAATGTCCGAGGTGCGGCCGTTGGCGCGGCGATCGGCGGCGCGTCCGGGGCTGTCATCGGTAATGTCGCCGGTCGGCCCGGGCAATGCCGGTTCCGAGATCGTAGCGGTCGTCAGTATGTCGCGCCCTGCCCACGCTGAACCGGCGCGTCGCGCAATCACGAATGATGTGTTCCGCGCCCAGCGGCCTACACCAATGGTCGTTCACGTGGGTTGTGTGACGCGGATATTTTCTTCACGACTTCTGTCGTCCGCTCCTCTGAGAAGTGAATGTTGAAAGATAGTCTCCGGGCCGGGGACCTCATTCGGGTTGGCCGGAGAAGGTATGAGGCCGCGCACTGAGGGTTATGCCAATTCGGGGTTCAACCACCGTCAGGAACGCGCACCCAAGCGAACTTCAATTCCGGCGTCCTCCCGGGGCGCACCCTTTGGCACTACGGAGGAAGACATGGCCACTGCCAATGTCGCACCAAAGACCGCGATGCAGAGATTCCTCGACGGCGTCGAGAAGGTGGGAAACATGGTTCCCCATCCTGTGGTCATCTTCCTGATTCTCATCGGCATTGTCATCGTCCTGTCGGCCGTGCTTGGCGCTTTTGGAGCGGCGGTCAGCTTCGAGCGGATCAATCCGGACACGCACGAGATCGAGCAGGCGTCGACGGCGATAAACAGCCTGCTGAGTGTGGAGGGCCTCCGCTTTCTGTATTCATCGCTCGTTCCCAATTTCATGAGTTTCACAGCGGTGGGCTTGATGATCGCCGCCATGATCGGCGCCGGCGTCGCTGAGGAATCCGGCCTGGTTACGGCGCTGATCCACAAGCTCGTCGTTGTCTCGCCGCGCTGGGCGCTGACCTATATCCTGGCGTTTGTCGGTATTCTCGCAAGTATAGCGGCTGACGCAGGTTATCTGGTGCTGATACCCCTTGCCGGCGTCGCCTATCTGGCCGTCGGGCGGCATCCGCTTGCCGGCCTCGCGCTCGGCTTCGCTGCCGTGGCGGCCGCCTTCACCGTCAACATGCTGATCAAACCCCTCGATGCCGTCCTCGTCGAATTCACAAATGACGCAGCGCATCTCGTCGACCCCGCCCGGTCGATCGGCTTGGCGTCCAACGTCTGGTTTTCCATCGCGTCGGTGCTGTTCCTGACGGTCTTGATCGCTCTCATTACCGACCGGATGATCGCGCCGCGGCTGGGAGAGTATGATCCTCAAACGGCGGAAGGCGGTGTTCAGAGTCAGGGCGCGACGCTCTCCGATCGGGAATCTCGCGGATTGCGGTTCGCCCTCTACGGACTCATCGGTCTTCTAGTGGTCTTCCTCCTTTTGACCATCCCAAGCGGCGCACCGCTTCGTAATCCTGATACCGGCGAGCTGATCGGCAATTCGCCCTTCATGAACGGCCTGATCGCGCTCATCATGCTGGTCTTCCTGGTGACGGGATGGACCTACGGCATTGGTGCCGGCACAATGAGAACCCTGGCTGAAGTGATTGCTGCGATCGAAAAGTCGATCAAGAACATGGGCGGCACCATCTTCCTCTTCTTCGTTCTCAGCCAGTTCGTCGCCTATTTCACCTACACCAATATCGGCACAGTCATGGCGCTCAGCCTTTCGGGCGCGCTGCAGGCTGCCAATATCGGCG
The DNA here is from genome assembly GCF_056755115.1 of Rhizobium sp. SVR5-2C. Lineage (NCBI taxonomy): Bacteria > Pseudomonadati > Pseudomonadota > Alphaproteobacteria > Hyphomicrobiales > Rhizobiaceae > Rhizobium > Rhizobium sp. SVR5-2C. The sequence goes on from NZ_JBNDHT010000073.1 coordinate 28,626, forward strand.
CGCTGCCGCTGCTGATCGGGTTCATCGTCGTGGTTGCGATCATCGACTTGCTACTGACGGGAGCGATCGCGAAATGGGCGATCTTCGCTCCCGTCTTCGTGCCGCTGCTGATGAAACTCAACGTGGAGCCGGAAGCCGTTTTGGCCGCATATCGCGTCGGCGACTCGCCGATGAATGCGATCACTCCGCTCAACGCATACTTCGCGCTCGTCGTCGGTTTCGCCCAGAAATACGACAAGTCCGCGGGCGTCGGCACGATCGTTTCTCTGATGCTTCCCTATGTCGTGCTGATCTTCGTGCTGTGGACGGCTCTCTTTGCCGTCTGGAAGGCTCTCGGCCTGCCTTGGGGCTTGTGACGATCGGTGCGGCAAGCCTGAACGAATAATCACTCGTATGATCGGATGGACATCATGAGCACCAACTCTATTCCTCTCGACGTCGCTGCGGCGGAAGAACATCTGATGCGGTTCCTCTCGGTGGAGGGCGTCACCGGCCAGGAAAAGAACATCGGCCTTGCCGTCTGCGACGCTTTGAAGAAAATCGGCGTGCCGGAGTCTGCTATTCGGTTTGACGACGTCAACAAACGCATTCCGCTACCGACCGAAACGGGCAATCTGATCGTTGATATTGCGGGAACGCGACCCGGACCACGGTTGCTCTATTCCACGCACCTCGACACCGTGCCGCTTTGTGCTGGCGCCAAGCCGCGGCGCGAGGGCGACCGCATCGTCTCGGATGGCACGACCGCGCTTGGCGGCGATGCCCGCACCGGCGTCGCCCTTCTTGTGGTTGTCGCCGAGACCCTGATCAAGCACAAGCTGCCACATCCGCCGATCACCCTGTTGTTCACGGTGCGCGAAGAGAGCGGGCTGCATGGCTCACGGGAACTCAATCCCGCCGAACTCAACGGTGCGGTGATGTGCATCAATGTCGATGGCCAAATGGCCTCGGACCTGATCGTTGGCGCGGTCGGGCAGGAGAATTGGGAAGCAGAGATCACGGGCAGGGCATCGCATGCGGGCGTTGCGCCGGAGAAGGGCATCTCGGCGACGCTGGTCGGCGCAATGGCGCTGGCCGAGGCGAAGCATGGCGGCTGGTTCGGCAAGGTGGTCAAACCGGACGGCCGGGGCACGAGCAATATCGGCATCTTCGGCGGCAAGGGCAACAAGCCCGCCGGTGACGCCACCAACGTCGTGACCGATTACGCTTTCCTCAAGGGGGAGGCGCGCAGCCCCGAAGCGGCTTTCGCGACGAAAATCGCCAACGGCTACAAGGAAGCTTTCGCCAAGGCCCGGAACGAGGTGAAGGACGATCAGGGCGACATGGCCGAGGTGAAATTCAGCCACAAGGCGTCCTATCCGCCGTTCGAACTGGGCAAGGACACGCCGGTCGTGAAGCGCGCCGCCAGGGCGCTGGGGATTCTCGGCATCGAGCCTGTCTACATCTTCTCCAATGGTGGCCTGGACGCCAATTGGCTCGACAAACACGGCGTGCCCACCATCACCATCGGTGCCGGCCAGGCCGAAATTCATACCATCAAGGAATATGTGAATCTCAAGGAGTACGAGAAGGGCTGCCGCTTGGGCATCCTTATGGCGACCATGGACGACTAGCTGCCTCGCGGAGCCACTTGTCTTCTGGCCCCTGCGATCCATTTGCGACCTGCCTGCGGTCAGGGGGCTCAGGCGTGCAGTCGGGTGAGCGATCGCGGCGAGTTCACCGGAAGCGTGGGGTAAGGCGACGTTGCGTGGTCAGCGCGGCTGTGTGGTTGGACGGTCCGAGTGGACCAAATGAGGAGCAGAGCGGTTGAGTCCCATAGCATACACAGCCACCATCATCGCCGCTGCCGTCGTTCTGTTCGTCTGGAACAAGCTGCCGGTCGTCTTTGTGGCAATGCTGACTGCGTTGGCGCTATGGGCGAGCGGCGTCCTCACGCTTGGCCAGGCGCTTGGTGGCTTCGGTGATCCCGCAGTCATCTTTATCGCCTCGCTCTTCGTCGTCAGCGCGGGGCTCGAGATCACCGGCGTGACTGCCTGGGCCGGACAACTGCTCATCCGCGGCGCGGGCGAAGAAAGCCGTGCGCGCCTTCTCTTCCTGACGATGGCGCTCGTCTCGCTTCTCACCGCGCTCATCAGCGTCAACGGCGCTGTCGCGGCGCTTCTGCCCGTCGTGGTCGTCATCGCCGTTCGCCTCCGGCGTAACTCGTCGCAGCTGCTCATGCCGCTGGTCTTTTCCGCACATGCAGGTTCGATGCTGGCGCTGACGGGAACGCCGGTGAACGTGCTGGTATCGGAGGCAGGCATCGACGCGGGCGTCGGTGGTTTCGGCTTCTTCGAATTTGCATTTGCCGGTATTCCACTTCTGGCGGGCACTATGGCCATCATCATTCTGTTCGGAAAGCAGCTGCTTCCCGAGCGTAATGGCGCGACCATGCCTGCCGATTTCAGTCGCCATGCCAAGACACTTGTCGAGCAATACGGCCTTGCGAGTGGCATCTACCAGATGCGCGTGCGCGCGCGCTCGCCCTTAGTGGGTCTGTCGTCGTCCGGGGTAGATCTCTCCGCACATCCAGGGCTACAGCTTGTCGCCATTCAGGAGGGCGAGACGGCCGGCCCGCTGCGCAGGCCACTCATTGCCGAGGGGGATCATCTTCTGGTTCTTGGTGATGCGGAATCCGCTGCCGCGTTTGCGGCGGAGATGCACCTCGCATTCCGCGACGACAAGGCGGTCGGGCAGGGCGAGGAAACGCTGTTCAATCGCAGCTCAGGGCTTGCCGAAGTCGTCATCCCACCGCGCTCGGGCCTCATTGGCGAGACGGTTTTTCCCGGTATGGTCACCGAAAGCGGCGATCTGATCATTTTGGCGGTACAGCGCGCCGGGGCCGGAATTGAACCCAGCGGCGCAACCAAAGATGCTGGCGGAATCGTCTTGCAGGCAGGCGATACGATGCTGTTGCAGGGAACATGGAAAGCGCTCGACGTCCACCTCAACGATCCGGACGTCCTGGTCGTCAATTCGCCGGAACTTGTCCGCCGTCAGGCGGTTCCGATGGGACCAGGCGCGCGCCAGGCGGTTATCATCCTGCTTGCGATGGTTCTGCTTCTCGCCACCGGCATTGTGCCGCCGGCAGTGGCCGGTCTACTCGCCGCCGGTGCGATCATCCTGTCAGGCATCATGAGCGTCGAGCAAGCCTATCGCGCCGTCGGCTGGACGACCGTGATCCTCGTTGGCGCGATGATGCCGCTTTCCACCGCCATGGTGGAAACAGGGGCGGCAAAGCTGATGGCGGAGCACCTCGTGAACTTCGTCGGTGATGCCGGCCCTGTCGCATTGCTCGCCGGATTGTTCGTCCTGACGGCGGTCATGGGGCAACTGATCAGTAACACTGCAACTGCCCTGATCGTCATCCCCATCGGCGTGGCGGCAGCGACGGCCATGGGCGTTTCCCCGCGTCCGGTGCTCATGAGCACCGCAGTGGCAGCGGCAGCAGCGTTCCTCACTCCGATAGCAACGCCGACCAACCTGATGGTGATGGGGCCGGGTGGCTATGCCTTCAACGATTATTGGAAGCTCGGATTGCCGCTGCTGATCTGGTTCTTTGTCGTCGCCGTGTTCATCGTGCCGTTGATCTGGCGCTTCTGAGGGTGCGGCCGTTCGCATCAGCAGGCCGGTAGACCGGGTCGTCGCCGCCCACTTGCCGCGTCGTCGCCACGGCCTGCTGGTGGCCTGGACAGCACTGATGGTGGCCGCGGCGCTGATATTGACCGGGATCCTCATACTCGCTTTGGACTATGCCGCACAATCGATCTTCGCGCCGAAGCAGATCGTGAAACCGGGACCTGTGGGCGCGCGAGTGATCGATTTTGGCGCGACTGTCAGCCTCCAGGTTCCGGTAGGGCGATGCTAATAAGCGCGCCTGCATCTGGCGGTTGAGAAAAGAGGCCGAAAAGGTTAAATTGCGGGTAGGAGGCAAAGCGACTGCCAGGGGGCACGTCGTAACATACTGAGCCGACTGCTGAG
>NZ_JBNDHT010000074.1:0-32022 GCF_056755115.1 Rhizobium sp. SVR5-2C
GGTCTATACTGCTCGAAGACTTCACTGACGCGGCTGACGCGCCGGACATTACACAGACATGCTGCCCGAGGCAGGCTCGGGAAGCGTTCGCCGAGTTCCAGGTCAATCGTATAGAGATTGTATTCGCAGTTCTCGACAAGAACGAGGAGCGACGGCTCACAAGCCGCGATCTGAAGCGTGAGCTCGGTCCCAATGGAGCCACCGGCGCCGGTGATGAGAACTCGGCGGCCGCGGATGAGCCGAAGGATAGCTTCCCTATCCAACGCAGTCTGTGGCCGTTCCAGCAGGTCCGTCAGCTCGATTGACTTGAGTTCGAACGTGTTTTCTCGTTTGGCTCTTTTCAACTCCGTCATCTGTGACAGACGGGAAACGGCGATACCCAACGCCTCAGCCTCTTTGATGAGCTTTTCGGACGCGTCTTCCCCGAAAACGGATGGCGCCTCTGTGAAAATGAGGTGGCGAGGGAATGAGTTGGACGGACGCAGAGCCGCGGCAATCTTCTGGAAATCCGCCAGGGTTCCTAAAATCGGTACCCCCCGCAACATCATCCCTTCGCACGCGCCGGTCGGCTCTATGATACCAACCGGGCGATGGATGCAGCTGCGATCCCGACTAACTGCACGGAGATAGAGATCTGCCGCATCACTTGCACCGACAAGCAGTGTCGGTATTTTTTTCTCCTGCTCGGACTGTCGCCTTAACCAGATATGATTATCCGGTGCGGACAGCTCGTTGATCCGAAAGCTCAGCCGCGATCCCGACAGGAACAGTGAAAGGAGGAGGGCCTCCAGCAACAGTGCCGTGCGTGGTACGTCCTGCAGCCTCGTCATGAAAAACAACACGCAGACCAGAAGGGCGGTGGTTATGAGGACCGCCCGTAGAATGGTCCAAAGATCCGATACTGAGCCGTATCGCCAATTGCGGCTGTAGAGGCCAGCCATGGGGAATGTGACAGCACAAATCGCCAGATATTGGGGACCGGCAAATAGCAGGCTATTGACCAATTCCGGCCGTGCTTCGACATCCTCCAAGCCGTAGCGCGCGATGAATGCGAAGGTCAGCGCGAAGCATGCCGAAAGGAGATCGGTCGCGAACAGACGGGGAGCCTGCCTGATCTTTCGAACTTGCGAACGGACCGTTTTCTTAGATGCAATCATCGCCGCGTTGAAAGCGTCTGATATGCCGCCTGAGATCGTCTTCCATGTCGCTAAAATGTCGTCTCGTCGAACGAGTAACCCGCGCCGATGGACTGAGATGACTTTGTCGCCGCGTTCCATCCATGCATCCTCTTGCAACTCCAACGCGCCCCCGCTGTAGCGATGCGGTAACATAAGCTTCGATGCTGTGCCTTTATTCCCCAGCATTGACAGAAAAACTCAAGGTTTCCGCAACGTTTTGCGACGGTTCGATCGGAGCCGAGAGTGATTTAGTGACGGTACATCACCTATTTTTTTTGTAAAGGCACATTATATTAATGCTATATGCAAGTATTATATGCGCAGATCGAGTAATTAGTTATAGTTAGACCGACTATATATTAAATATTGGCGAGTCTGTTATATTTCAATCATTAGGAGATTATCTTCGCCCACACGCCCCGCCTTCATCAATGATTGCGCGTTTGGATGAGAACGTACCCGTTATGCGAGTACTTCTTTCCGAGGCGGTAGCCGCCCAGGCTACTCTTCAGAATGCGCGTCGGAGCCGCCTCACATCACCCGTGGTGACGTTGCGCGCCCTTGTAATGCTTTACAATGTGTGAGGGCGGCAGTGTTCGGTCTGATTTGCTGCCATAGAAGAAGACACCGCTTGCGCCATCCTCGGCATAGGGCGCAGGTATGAGCCGGTCCAGATATTGCATCCAGAAAAAGGCGAGCTTGGCAACCTTCCCGGCGGTAACGGAACGAAACAGGCTACGGACGAGATAATCTACGGACCACATGAACTGGATTCCGGGACCGCCGTTCGCTCCCGAGTCCAACCTTTCGAAGCGGCGAAAGAGATAGCGATGCCCGCTCTCGGTGAACCTTGTGAAGTCGAACGCGCCCTCGTGGACCTGCTGCATGAACGGGGTTTCGGCATAAACCAGGCCTTGGGGTCGCAATACGCGCCATATTTCAGCGACCACCTGGTTGGGTTGAAGGACGTGCTCGAGAACGGCTTGAACGATGGCTGCGTCGAAGAACTCATCCGGAAGCGGAATATGATGGGCATCCGCAACGAACTGTACGTTTGGCGTCGCGTAAATATCAAAGCTGTAAACGCGAATATCAGGATGCTCGTAAATCGGGTCCATCCCCTGCCCCACACTGCCGCCGCCAACAATCAGGAGCCGGACTGGTGGCGTTCTTCTTCCCAGATCGGCAATCAGACGTTTGACGTTGTTCCGAGTGCCTGCTTTCTGCGGTGAAAGAAGCCGCTTGATGCGAGCTTTCGCCCCATGATGTTTCTGGCGCGAGATCGGGCTATTGGCGTTGGCGGCGAATACCTCTTCTTCGACGAGCACGGAATCGGAAAAGTCGATCAGAATGGGTCTCCCCGCCACGATCTTGTAGTCTTTTTGGCTTTCAGGCGCCCCTTCAGTGCGTAGCGAATTCTCGCCGCTTCTGATCAATCTGGATCGGGTGACCGGGCAACGCAACGCGGGAAGACACTCTTCGACGGAAATCAGCATACCAACTCTCCCTGCCTCGAAGGTGGGTGCCTCCCGATTTCCCGCCTTCGCCGCCATCAACTCTTCACATTGGAGTTGCCGTCGGGCTCCAAACTGTCCCTCTCAAAAGTGGCGGACCTCGCGGTTCATCGCGGCAGACACCGCCTGCGCAAGGTGCTTTTCGTTGCGCTTCTCGCCGCACACCATAACTAGGCCGGTCTTGGCGATTATCAGTATGTCAGTGAGAAAATTTCGATGTTCGATGTACCAGAGATCCAGGTTCACCTTTTCATCGTCAGTGAGCTTGGCGTTTCCATTGACCTGTGCCCAGCCGGTCAGTCCGGGTTTAACCGAACAGCGCGCCAGTCCACGCTCGCCAAGGACCTCTATCTTATCCGGCAGGATTGGTCGTGGTCCTATGATACTCATCTCGCCCATCAAAACATTCCATAATTCCGGCAGCTCATCCAGCCGTGACCGACGCAGGACATGGCCGAATTTTCCCGTTCGCTCGGCATCGTTCAGAAGCCTTCCGTCGCGATTTCTCGCGGCATTCATTGACCGGAACTTAATCATCCTGAATGGCCGCCGCTCTTTCCCAGCTCTTTCCTGGCTGAAGATGACAGGAGAACCGAGAATGATCCTTACGGCCACGCCGAGCAGTAAGAGGATCGGCAAGGCCACGAGTCCGACGGTAATCGCGAACAGCACATCGAAGAGCCGTTTCAACATTTACCGTACCCCCTTTAAGGCCGAGACCGCAGTATCTGACGCTCGATTTCGGATCCGCCGCCAATCCGTTTCAAAATTTGAAAAGTGCCGGGTGGTAACAACTCGAAGAGCGTTCCGGCATTCCGTCGAGCGCTATTCGTTCGCGTCACGAGGAGAAGCGCCCCGGGGCCGCGCAGATAGGACCGGATGTTGGCAACCGCTTCATTGATCTGCCGTTCGCCAAAATAATTCAGATTAAGGATATTTGCCGCGCGGATAAAATCGAAGCGACCGGCAAACGCCGGCGCCCGCTTCATGATGTCGTTCTCCACGAAAAGGATGTCGCCGTCATTCGACAGCAGCCGCGTTGTCATCTGCACGACCTCGCTGCTGCCTGAGGCGATCAAAGCTCTTGCCCGAGCTCGCAACAGCCACCGGGCGAGCAGCCTTGGCACGAACGCCAACGTGACATAGTCGAGGCGGCGTATCCAGGGCCGGACAACGATCCCCCGGAAATCATACTGAAGAGGCCATCCTTCCGAATCTGCAAGCACGGTGAGTTGGGGCCAAGCGTGAACAATATGAGCGTTAATGAAGAGGTCGGTTGCTATTACTTTAGCGGAGGCGCCATTGCTCCGCAGAAAATTGGCGAATTCGACCGTCGTCACACCAGTTGACACCCCTATATCCAGAACTTCTCGCAGCGACCCCGACCGCTCCTTCACGAAAGGCTGAATAACCCGTTCGAGTTCGCTGAAACGGCAGGGCTGAGTGAACTTGAATGTACCGTTGCGCATCTTGAGCGCGGAAAAGAAGGCCGACTCCGCGGCTGGATCACAAGCTGAGGCTCCCTCTTTGGAAAAAAACTCGGTTGCTCTGAGCACCATGCATCTCCCGGCGAGTCGACGGTGAGCGCAGCCATGTCAGGGATCAAATTTTAGTATTTGAAGTTTGCGTAGTCGCATCCATCCGGCGGCGCCTAATGAATATTGCGCAAAAAGATGGAATGATCCAGATGACGATCTCGGACTATCTAATAGTCCGAAAGTATTACATAGCTGTTGATTCTCGATCACCGGTTGTTTTTCCTGAGTTCAGGAAATCGGCGTATTTCCGGACAACGACTTCCAACGCGTATTCTTCCTCGATGCGGCGCCGCGCGGCGCCAGCATATTCAACATAACGAGCCGGGCCGCTGTCGAGAAGCTTTTGTATCCCCGCGGCCAAGGCTGCGGGATCTCTGGGTGGTACCGCCAGTCCGCCGTCACCGATGAGGCTTGCAGCGTCACCGACGTCAGTAGTGACGACGGGCAGCCCATAGCTCATCGCCTCGGCTAGGACATTCGGGAAACCCTCGGTGCGCGAAGAAAGCGCGAGGATGTCTATCGATTGATAGAAGCCGGCCATATCCTCGATCTCGTCCAACAGCTCAACGCTCTGGCGCGGCAGGCCCGCGGCCGAGATCATCTGGGTGACGGCGGGATTTTGCCAGGAAAGTCCGCTTCCGGCAGCGACGAATGTGAGTTCGGGATGCGTTTGAAGGAGAAGGGCCGCTGCGCCGAAGAACGTCAAATGGTCCTTCTGCGGATGAAACCGCGCTGCAATGCCGATCCGCTTAGCCGTTCGTGGCCGAAGGCTGGGAAGCTGCGGCAGCTCAAAACCATTGGGTATGACAACGGCATTGCGCGTCTGGTAACCGGCTGCTGTGTGCATCCGCAGTGCTCTGGCTGAATTAAAGATAAATCCGGTAGGATGCCAGGACAGCCATTTTGCCATCGTCACAGCCACGCGTGAACTCCGCGTCATCGATGCCCAATCATCCAGCGACTGCCGGACGTTCCAGATGACGGGAGTGCCCGTGCGAGCCGTTAACGCCGAAAGCGTGCCGATGATCATCGCATGGTACATCCAGCACACGATGACACGCGGTCTCTCCCGCTTGATCAATTTTGCAAGTTTGAACGTAGCATTCGCCAGAGAAGTCAATCTCGTGGCTTTGAGCGCGACGTATTCGACGCGAGGATTGGCGGAGATCCTCAGGTTGCGTTCCGAGATTCCGATGAGTGATACAACCAGTATCCGCGTATCGTCTGACGAATGCAGCAGCCGCGCGAGCATGGTTTCGGCGCCCGCATGTGCGGTGAAGTTAGTGATGACATGCACGACATCTGCCCTGGCCACGATGCTCCTCCAGGTACCGGCAAGGCGGCACACTGCAACGCCTCTGGACAGCCGTTGCACACTCGTGTTTTTATAGGTTCAAAATGGATTTCCGTGAAGCCTCGCCTTTCTTGATACAATGCCACCGGGGTCTTGTCGCCTCGCTGGGTACAAGTCGATGTAATCCCGGGATTGCCGAATGCGGATCGTATTCGTCGGAGCTGTGGAAGGTTCCAGAGTCGCCCTGGCAGCGCTTTTAGCCTCGGGGTGCTCGCCCGCCCTCGTGATTACCCTGCCGCTCACCGCTGCTCAACGGCATTCGGACTTTGCCGATATTGCTTCGATGGCGGCCGCAGAAAACATTCCAGTCTGCTATACCACCGACATAAATTCCGCCGAGACTCTCGCGAGGATTGCCAGCGCCGATCCGGACATCATCCTAGTCATCGGATGGTCCCAGATATGCCGTCGCCCATTCCGCGAACTAGCCCGCATCGGCAGCATTGGCTTCCACCCGGCCGCCCTTCCCCAGCTGAGGGGACGCGGCGTCATTGCGTGGACCATTCTTCGCGGAGAGCAGACGGCGGGATCGACGCTTTTCTGGCTCGATGACGGTGTGGATTCCGGGCCGATCCTGCTGCAGCGGATTTTCGATGTGGCCCATAACGAGACAGCCCGCAGCCTTTACTCGAAGCAAATGCTGAACGTTCGGGAAATGGTCCCCCAAGCCGTCAAAATGATTGAAGCCGGCAGTGCGCCGGGGATCCCGCAAGATGAAACCCAGGCTTCTTATTGCGCGAGGCGCCGGCCTGAGGACGGCTTGATCGATTGGCGTCTGCCCGCAAGCTATATTGTGCGGTTCATACGGGCAGTAGGAGATCCCTATCCTGGCGCCTTTACGCATAGCGGAGGCAAGAGAATTTACATAGACGCGGCCGAGCTATTCCCCCACCCGGATCGATATATCGGCCTTCCCGGACAGATCCAAGCGGTGAGCGACTGCGGGTTCCTCGTCATGTGTGGCGACGGCAGGTGTATAGACGTCAACAGCTGGCGGCCCCGTAAACCCCGGCCGCCGATGCACAGTCACCTGCGGCGCGTCCTCTCTGCTTGAACGAAATCAGCAGTCGTCATTCTGCCGAAGCGCCGAAGGCACGGATGATTGAAGGGATATGCCAATGACGTCGGGAGCGATCAGCATCCTGATCTCGTCCGCTGGCCGAAGGGTCGCGCTCATTGAGTGCTTTCGAAAGGCAGCGAAAGAAATGGGAATCTCGCTGAGGGTCGTCGCGTCCGACCTCGAACCCGACATGAGTGCTGCCTGCCGCTCTGCCGATGCGCGATATGCAGTTCCGGCTGTCGGCGACGCCGGGTTCGTTCCTGCTTTGCAGGAGATAGCATCCCGCGAGCACATTCATCTCGTTATTCCCACGATCGACCCAGAACTCCTGCCGCTCGCCTATGCGTTCGAGGATTTCGCGGCCTTCGGCTGCCGCGTTCATGTGAGCCCCCCGGCGGTGATCGACATCGTTCGCGACAAACTCACGACGATAGCCGTGCTCGGGGCGGCCGGCGTCCCCGTTCCCCGTACCGTTGCGCTTGAAGACTTCGTCGCGGCCGGCGAATGGTCATGGCCGATCTTTATGAAGCCGAGGTCCGGAAGCGCCAGCCGGGCGATCAGGATTGTTGCCTCACCCGATGAGCTGCCCGCCAAGGTCAGCGAGCCCATGATTGCGCAGGAAAACCTCACGGGCCCGGAATACACGGTCAACGCCTTCATCGATGCTCGCGGCAGCTTGCAAACGGTGATCACACATCGCCGCATTCGCATCAGGGCCGGCGAGGTTGAAAAAGGCATCACCGAACGCCATCCGGAACATGCCGTCATCGCTCACGGTATCGTTGGGGCTCTGCCGGAACTGAGAGGCGTGTTCTGCTTTCAAATCATCGATGATGCAGCCCTGGGGCCGAAGGTCATCGAGATTAACGCGCGTTTCGGAGGCGGCTATCCACTGGCCGATTATGCCGGAGCACGATTTGCCAAATGGCTGCTTGAGGAAGTCTCGGGCCTGCCACCGAGCTGTCATAATGATTGGCGGGCCGGCGCGCTGATGCTGCGTTACGACCAAGCGATCTTTGTGGATGGCGCAGATGAGTGAGACACACGCCGTCCTCGTTTTTGATCTGGATGACACGCTCTATCTCGAAAGCGAATTCGCAAGGAGCGGGTTTGAGACAGCGGCCGCGTGGCTGGAGCAGGAGGTGGGAGTCACGAACTTTGCCGATTACTGCCACGCGATCTTCGCTGCAGGCAGGCGTTCACGCGTGTTCGACGAGGCACTTGCCGCTGCGGGCGTGGCCTGCGATCAGTCGCTCGTCGACAAAATGGTCGAGGTCTACCGGCACCATCTTCCCCGCATCGCCCTCGCCCCTGATGCACGGCAATATCTTTGCAATCCCGCACGGAGTGGTCGGACTGCCCTCATAACCGATGGCTATGTCGCAACACAAATGGCAAAGGTCAACGCGCTGAAGCTTGAGGAGTTTATTGACCATATCATCTATACGGACGCTTGGGGCCGCGAGTTCTGGAAGCCGCATCCAAGAGCGTTCGAAGCCGTGCAGGAATGGTCCGGCGTGCCGCCCTCGGATCTGGTTTACATCGCCGATAATCCGTCAAAGGATTTTATCGCCCCAAGGCAGCTGGGTTGGTGGACGATCCAGATTGCGCGCGTGGGGCGCATCCATATGCGGGAACACTCGATTCCCGACCATGGGGCCCATGCGGTGATCTCAAGTCTCCTCGATCTCGATACATGCCTTGCAGCGCTCCGCGCTCGTCGCGACGAGCGCTAAGGGACTAAGCATCCTCCGACTGCCTGACGAAGGCGTGCGCCAGAACGGCAGGTATAAGCAGCGGAACCGGCCAGAAGCGTCCATACATGTGCGGCATCCCATTCGCCATCGCCAAAAGCGCCGCGAGTGTCGCGAAGATACAAATCGCGTACCGAAGGCCGCCCTTCAGTCGCGCCGCGCTGATTGCCGGTCCGATGACGCTCAGGCACATCGCGACGAAGCCGAGCGCAGCGATCAAACCACCTTCCGTCCAGAGAAGCAGATAAACATTATGCACCGGCTGCCCGATGAAACTGAATTCTCTGTACTGGTCCGCTCCGAAACCCAGCAGGAGCGTCTCGCTCAGGTGACCGGACGCCTCCTGCATGAGTTGAATGCGATAGCCGAATGTTCCCGCCTGAGTGATATCTCCCGTCTCAACGGCGCTCAGCACGCGCCTTTGGAAAACTGTCGGCAGATAGTCATGCATCTGTGTTTCCACGATCAGTGGCACGCCGAGGCAGAACACTGCGGCAAGCACAGCCCTTCTCCACGTCAGATTGAACAAAAGGTAGATGCCGATGCCGATGCCGAAGCCAAGAAGTCCCGTGTTCGAGCCGGTCAGGAGAAGGCCATATGCCAGGAGGGCGAACGCAACGAACGCGACAAGCCTGTTGATCTTGCCCAACGACACGAGCAGGAACAGGATTGGGACCGCCAGTGCGATTACGGCGGCGCATTCGTTCTCCCTCTCCATGAAACCGCTGAAACGCCCGTTTCCGCTGACGAATTGCGTATTCTTCGCTCCTACGACGTGAATGAGATAGATGCCTTGAAGGCAAATGGTGACTATCGAAAGAACGTAGAGTTTCGCGGCGGTGACGAGTTCTTCGTAGGACCTTCCCCCCAACACGAGCAGTATGATGAAATAGGCATAAAAATATTGCAGAACGACGATAAGCCCGCGATCCGGCGCTGGGCTTGCGATGCTGCTTGCCATCAGTCCTAGAAGCAGCAAAGCAAGCCCGAAGCACCAAACCGCTGTACTCTGTCTGCCGAGGGAATCGATCGCGATATGCCCGTTTATGGCGGCAAACGAGAAGCAAACCAGGAAAGCCAGGTCAGCGACGGTGAAATATACGTAATCAGTTCGGAAGTAATTCATCGAGCAGAAAAATATCGCCGCGAAAAATGCATATGACTCGATAGACCGGGAGAATGACGCGCCTGTAGGCTGCTCGTGAGCATATGTGGGCTCACTGAGTTCGCCAGCCGATGTAACATCATTTGAGTTCATCGCTAACTCCTCCGCCGTCCAGACTATTCTAAATTACCTGAGAGCGAAGTATCGTCACCTAATCGGGTTAGCCCCGATCACTTCCGAAAAATGTCAGAACGCCATTCCCTGTGAGGTTGACACGCGGCGCATCAATGCATGTACCATTAAGCACAAGTTGCGAGACGCAGGCTTCACGGCCTTTAAGCAAGCCGGAGAGGGCCACCACGTGCTAGCCCAGCAGGGCATCTCCGCCTTGGTGCCTGGCTAGGCCTCTTGTTTCGCGTCATTGGAGCCTGTTTTCATAACACGGAGAGAAGAATATGTCGCATGACCACGAGCACGGACCTATCGACTGGCGCGAACAGGGGGTGAAGGTGATTCCGGGTAATTCGCTCGATCCGAATACGGCGCAGACACCCGGCATGAACCGCGCGGCCGCGGTCAACCAAGCGCGTGCCGGTGCGGAAAAAATCTGGGCCGGAACGGTGACAATTCATGCCAATGCCAAAACAGGCCCGCACCATCACGGCGATCTCGAGAGCATTATCTATGTCGTCAAAGGCAAGGCGCGGATGCGCTGGGGCGAGAATCTCGAGTTCGTCGCAGAGGCCGGCCCCGGCGATTTCATCTACGTCCCGCCTTATGTTCCGCATCAGGAAATCAACGCCAGCCGCGATGACATGCTCGAGTGCGTGATTGTCCGCTCCGGCCAGGAGCCCATCGTCGTGAATCTGGACATCGAGCCTGCGGAAAAGCCCGAAGAGGTGCGCTGGATAGACCCTGTTCACAGAACCTGAATGTATCGGGCTCTCTCGCAACCGGACTACGCAGCCAGCGCTTCCGTCAATCCGACAGCCCTGGGCCATATTGGTGCCGGCTCCACGTTCACAGAGCAGGCATGCACATTTTCGAGGTGACAGCCGGGCGTTTGTCTGCGATGAAGATCGCAGTGAGAGACAGGGGCGTTCGTTGCAAGACGGGCTGAGAAGCACCCTTCGAACCTGAACCGGATCATGCCGGCGGAGGGAGTCGCTCGGAGCCCCTTTCTTCTTGTTGGCCAGGCTCCACGCGTCTTTGCCCCGTCGGAAAAGGGGCAAAATGCAGACACAAAACTCGCCTGGAAAACTCCTTGCAGCAATGCGCGCTTCGGCGCCGCTCGTTCATTGCATCACCAACTATGTCGCGATGAATATCGCGGCCAACGTTGTGCTCGCCGCAGGCGCCTCCCCCGCCATGGTCCATGCCGAAGAGGAAGCCGGCGAGTTTGCCGCGATCGCCGGCGCGCTGACCATCAACATCGGAACGCTGTCCGCGAATTGGCTGAAGGGTATGCAAAATGCGGCCAGATCGGCGGTAGCAAACGGCAAGCCTTGGGTTCTCGATCCGGTTGCCCATTATGCAACCGGTTTCCGCCGGCAAGCCGTGGCGCTGCTTCTGGACCTGAAGCCGGCGATCATTCGAGGTAACGCGTCGGAGATCATCGCGCTCGGCGGCGGCGAGAGCCGCGGCCAGGGCGTCGACAGCCGTGACCCGGTCGAGCAGGCGGAAGAGGCCGCGCGCAGCCTCGCCAGACAATACGGCAGCGTAGTAGCCGTCACCGGAGCGGTCGATTTCGTCACCGATGGAACGAGGGCCTGTCGAATTGCGGGCGGATCGCCACTGATGCCACAAGTTACGGCTCTCGGCTGCTCGCTGACCTGCCTCGTCGGGGCCTTCGCCGCGACGGTCCCTGATGAACCTTTCGACGCCACCGTGGCGGCGCTCGCCAGTTTTGCGGTCGCAGGCGAAAAGGCTGCAGCCCGGGCGGACGGTCCGGGCTCTTTCGGATGGCGTTTCCTTGACGCGCTTGCTGGGTTGGACGCTGCGACGCTTGATGCGGAAGCGCGGGTGACGGCGGCATGAAGCGCTTCGATCTTTCTCTCTATCTCGTTCTCGATCGAGACCTTTGCGCCGGCATCGGCATGGTCGAAACGGCCCGCGCCGCAGTTTCCGGAGGGGCGACCATCGTACAGCTTCGGGACAAACATGCCGCTACGGCAAGCATGATCGAGACCGGCAGGGCACTGAAAGCGGCGCTTACCGGAACGGGCGCGCTTTTGATCGTCAACGACGACGTCGAAGCCGCAATTGCGATCGGTGCGGATGGACTGCATGTCGGCCAGAACGACATGCACGCCCGCAACGCCCGTGAGCGCATTGGCCCATCGATGATCCTTGGTCTTTCGGTCGAAACCGAAGAGCTGGCGGCGGCCGTCGATCCCGCGATCATCGACTACGCCGGCATAGGCCCTGTCTTCGCCACATCGACCAAGCCGGATCACGAGCCGCCGATCGGCATCGACGGATTGGCGGCGCTGGTGAAAGCCTGCCCCGTACCGGCAGTCGCGATCGGCGGCCTCAAGGCGAGCCATACCGGTCCGGTCCTTGCGGCAGGGGCCAAGGGCCTCGCGGTGGTTTCCGCCATCTGTGGGATGCCCGATCCGCGGCAAGCCGCTGCCGGCATTGCCGAAGCCATCAGAAAGGCAGGCGCATGATCTACAACGTTCTTTCCATCGCCGGCTCCGACCCTTCGGGCGGCGCAGGCATCCAGGCTGATCTCAAGGCCTTTTCTGCGCGAGGTACCTACGGCATGGCCGTTCTGACGGCGTTGACGGCGCAGAATACGCGCGGCGTTTCCGGCGTCCATCTCGTCCCGCCCGAATTCGTCGCCGAACAGATCCGCATGGTCTTCGCCGATGTCCGCGTCGATGCTGTCAAGATCGGCATGATTGCCAATGCGCCGATTGCCGAAGCTGTCGCCGATGCGCTTTCGCCGCACCGCGGCGTTCCCGTTGTCCTCGATCCGGTGATGATCGCCAAGGGAGGTGCGGCCCTGCTCGACGTTACGGCGATCGACGTCCTCAAGAGCCGCCTTCTGCCGCTCGCAACGCTGCTCACCCCCAATCTGCCTGAAGCGGCAGCCCTTCTTGGAGAGAGGCCGGCCGAAACCCGTGAGGCCATGGCGCTGCAAGCGGAAAGGCTTCGCGCCCTCGGCCCCGCTGCCGTTCTCGTCAAAGGCGGACATCTTGAGGGCGCGGAGAGCCCCGATGTGCTCGCGAGCGAAAACGGCATCACCTGGTACGAGGCATCGCGGGTCCCTACGAAGAACACCCACGGCACCGGCTGCACGCTGTCGAGCGCGCTTGCCGCCGAACTGGCAAAGGGTGCACTGCTGAAAAATGCCGTGACCACGGCCAAGCACTACCTGGCTGAGGCCGTTGCTTCGGCAGATTCGCTTAGCGTCGGCGAGGGTCACGGTCCGGTTCAGCATTTTCATCAGCTCTGGAAGTAAAAGGATATTCAAATGAGCCTGCCGATCAGCGAGCAGACAGTCATCGTCACCGGCGCCGGACGCGGCTTCGGTGCCGCAATCGCAACGGCTTTCATTCGCGAAGGCGCAAAGGTTGCCGTCAATTATCGCGCCAGCGGAAAGGAAGCCGAGACGCTTGCCTTGAAGCTTGGCAGCCGGGCGAGAGCATTCCAGGCGGATGTCCGCGATGCCTGCCAGGTGAAACAGCTCGTAGACGACGTCACTGCGGCCTTCGGCGCGCCGACGACGATCGTTCACAACGCACTCGCGGACTTCAGCTTCAACGGCGATGCCCGCCCCAAACTCGACCAGATCACCTGGGAGGGGATGACCTCGCAGCTCGACACCGCGGTGAAAGGCGCGTTGAACCTCATTCAGGCCGCCCGTCCAGCGATGGCTGCCGCGGGCTTCGGCCGCCTTGTCACGATCGGCACCAACCTCTTCCAG
This sequence comes from Rhizobium sp. SVR5-2C, assembly GCF_056755115.1. Classification (NCBI taxonomy): domain Bacteria; kingdom Pseudomonadati; phylum Pseudomonadota; class Alphaproteobacteria; order Hyphomicrobiales; family Rhizobiaceae; genus Rhizobium; species Rhizobium sp. SVR5-2C. The sequence continues at coordinate 13,435 of NZ_JBNDHT010000074.1, forward strand.
AACCCGGTAGTACCCTATCATGACTACACGGCCGCCAAGGGCGCATTGCTTTCGCTGACGCGGACGGCGGCGGCTGAGCTCGGACCGCTCGGCATCACGGTGAACATGGTTTCCGGGGGGCTGTTGCGCACAACGGATGCAAGCAGTGCCACCCCTGGGGCCGTCTTCGATCTGATCGCAGCGAGCACGCCGCTTCGCCGCGTCACGACACCGGAAGAAGCGGCCGATGCGGTCCTTTTCTTCGCAAGCCCCTGGGCACGCGCCGTAACCGGCCAAAACCTCATCGTCGACGGTGGACTTGTCTTCGGCTAGAGCGCCTGCATACCGCCGGTCTCGCACTCTTGCTTGAGAGGACGCCGATCTTCCGGCGCGGCGCCAATTGGGCGGCGCGCTGAACCCGCTGGCTTCCAAGGGAAACACTCCCGCTGATGTGATCGAAGATGCAGGAACAAACGGGCCGTTTGTGATATTCTCGCCGGGTTGATCAACCTGGGAGGAATTTGATCATGCGCACGATCATCGCGGTGACTTCGATTGTCTTTCTCGGCATAGCTGGTCCCGTGTTGGCGCAATCCAATACGGGCATGGATTATACAGGCCGCTTCGACGGCACTCCCCCTCTCGGCACCTCGCCGGAATACGACTCCATGAATCGGCTCGCCTTCCCCATCGATACCATGCCGACGGGCAGTATCGATGTCGTCATACCGCGCGACAGGTTGGATGCCGCCCGTTGCCCGCCGCCGAAGCGTGGTGTCGCGCCCAAGACCAGCCGCTACGGCCAGGCTTGCCCCTGACTAGGAAAAACAGCCGCTGCGGTGCCCCTACGTCAATTTGTGTCTCACTAGCGTGCGTTTCATGCTAGGGGGGCACGAATTTACGTGAGGCATTGCCGCTATGCTACCTTGGATACAGCTCGACTCCGCGACCATCCCCGGGGAGGGTGGGGAATTGCGCCTCAAGCAACGAGGTGGCGAGTTCTCCATCATGCTCGGGTCCAACGAGTTGATGAACAGCCGTCTCAGCGGCTCCGAGGAAGCGCTTGCAACCCTTTCCTATGAGCGGATCAAGAGCCGGAAACACCCGAGAGTTCTCATCGGCGGCCTCGGCATGGGCTTCACGCTCCGGGCCGCACTTGCTGTCCTGCCGGCAGATGCCGAGGTGGTTGTTGCTGAGCTGGTGCCGGCGGTCGTCGCCTGGGCTCGCGGTCCGATGGCAGACGTTTTCAAGGGATGTCTCGACGATCCGCGAGTCTTGATCCAGCAGGGCGATGTCGGCGAAGTGATCCATTCGGCGAGCGTGAGCTTCGACGCAATCCTGCTCGACGTCGATAACGGCCCGGATGGACTGACCCGCAAATCCAACGACCGGCTCTACGATTTCAACGGCATCCGTGCCTCTCGCCACGCGCTTCGTCCCGGCGGCGTGCTTGCGATCTGGTCCTCGGCGCCCGATCCGGGCTTTACCCGCAGGCTGCGCGACAGCGGATTTTCGGTGGACGCGGTCAACACGCGCGCCAACGGCAAACGCGGTGGCGCGCGGCATGTAATCTGGCTAGCCGTCAGGTAGCTGCTCAGCCGCCGGCAGCAAATGTCCGGGCAGCAGCAATCGATCTGGCGGCGCCGCTGCGCAACTGCGCTGTGTCCGCACTTGGTATCGCAAGATCGCAGCCAAGTTTCAGCAAAGCGCCCGCGCGTGCGCCATCGCTGCCGAAGGCGCATACAAACTTCTTGTGGGCGCGGCAGCGGGCGATGATATGCGCCAGCGCTCTGTCGATTTCGTCGGTATCCGGCGCAAGCTTTGCCCCATTTGAGAGCGCGATCGAAAGATCGGCAGGTCCGACGAAAATGCCGTCGATGCCTTCGACACCAAGAATGCCGTCGACCGCCTCAAGGGCAGCCCGTGTCTCCACCATGGCAATTGTGAGTGTCAGCTGGTTGGCCGTGCGAAGGTACTCATCCGCCGAAAGCCTCATGTGGTTGAGCGCCAGCGTCGGTCCCCAGCTACGCTCGCCGAGCGGCGGGTATTTCGTGAACTTGACCAAAGCCTGCGCGTCTGCGACCGAATTGACCATCGGAGCAATGATACCGGTACAGCCGGCGTCAAGAAGACGTGACGCAACGGCAAAATCGCCGACCGGGATACGGGCGATCGCGGGCTTTCCGGCGGAACGGCATTGACCGACGGCATTCGATGCCGATGCCATGTCCCACATCCCATGCTGCATGTCGAAAACGACGGAATCGAAGCCTTCCTGCGCGAGGTGGTGGACAAACATAGGTTCGGGTATTCCGACCCAGGCGGAAAGCAGGCCGCCATGCCCGCCCGTCCTGATCTTCTCTGCAAAGCCGTCGATTGCCGATACTTCCGTCATGCCATTCTCCCTTCAACGCTCAAGAGAGCGTATTGCCAGTCTTCTCTTCGATGAATGATTTCCGCAGGCGCGCCACGAAACGGTCACTCGGCAAATCCTCCGGCATCCCCGCCCTCCTCTATCGCCCGCATCCTAGGCAACGAAGCCTTGGAACTTCAAATGAAATCTCCACGAATTGTCGCTTCAGCCGAAAGCGCCGCGCCGAGCAGCGCTTCGTCGCAATTGGCCGGCGCCGACAACAGGAAGCCGACCGGCATTCCCGCATCGCCGGTGCCGCAGGGGATCGATACTCCGCACCAATCGAGAAAGTTGCCAAGCATCGTGTTACGCAGCGTCTTGGCATTTGTCGCAACAAAGAGATCGTCATCCGTCTCAAGGGGTGCGATCGGCGGAGCCACATGGGCGACGGAAGGAAACGCCACCAGCCTGTCACCGATCAGGCGCTGGCTTTCAGCAATGAGCCGCTCGCGCAGTTCCAGGATCGCTATGTACTCCGGCATTGAGGTCTTATCGCCGAGGCGCGTGCGCATGACGACGCGCCGATCCATATCGGCGGCTTCCGGCCCGGACAGGCGGTCGCGATGCAGCGCAAAGGCTTCCGCGGTCACCAGCGCTCCATGTCGAGCCATTGCTGCCAATATCTCGTCGAATGCTGGCATTTCCACACGGCTGATGACGGCGCCTGCCTTTACTAGGCGTTCCATCGCCGCATCGAAGGCAGCCGCCACTCCCGGCTCGACGCCATCGAAGACCACATTCTGCGGAACGGCAATCTCGATGCCCTTCAGCGAACGGGCGCGCACCTCCGGCGCCGTACGGCCGCGCATTGCAGCGTCGATCCAGACCGCGTCCTGGACCGTTCGGCAGAGCGGACCGAGCGAATCCAGGCTCTTGGCAAGCGGAAAGACGCCATCCATGGCATAGCGGCCACGGGTGGCCTTGTAGCCCACGACGCCGTTGAAGGCAGCCGGGATACGTACCGACCCGCCGGTGTCGGTTCCCATCGCGACCGGCGCGAGGCCAGCAGCGACGACGGCGCCCGCACCCGAGGACGACCCACCCGGGATACGAGGCATGTCCTTTCCGTGAGGGTTGTGCGGCGTGCCGTAATGCGGATTGATGCCGAGACCGGAGAAAGCGAATTCGCTCATATTCGTTCGCCCGAGGGCAATCATCCCCGCCTGTTTCAGCGCAGTGACGACTGCTGCGTCTTGCGCGGCGGGTGCGGCACTTGCCAAAACCTTCGAACCTGCCGTCGTTGCGATCCCTTCGATGTCGAAGAGATCCTTCCACGCGATTGGAATACCATCAAGCAGCCCTAGTGAGCGGCCCTCGCGGATTCGCTTGGAAGAGGCTCGGGCCTCATTCATCGCGCGCTCCTTCAGGAGCACCGTGAAGATCGCCTTGTCCGGGTGGCTTTCGATTTCCTCGAAAATTGAAGCTACGACTTCGACCGGGTCGGCGGCGCGGCTTTGAATAAGAAGAGAGAGTTGCGCGACGGACATCGCACCGAACGACTTGGTCATGGGAGAATCCGAAAAATGATCATCTTGACTCGAAATATCGCGGATCGCAGCCATGAGTCACCCCTGTTTATCGCGATCCCGGCAATTGGTTCGATTTTATGAACACTGAGTTTGCGGATCGGCACTTCAACTCCATTCGTCGGAAGACCACATCACGGCCGCACGTAGGAACAACGCCGGCTAACATATTTTGGATGTGAACGGCCCCTGCCGTGCAGCAGGAGCAATGAAATGACACATGATACTTGGAGCCGCGGCGATGTACCGGCGCATCACACAACGGATGACGAAGCAACCGGCGAGGGCGAGCGCGGCTACGTGGAACATCTCAGCGCCCGCAAGCTTTCGGTCGCAGAGCGACTGGTCGTGGCAGGGGCCTTGGTCCTCCTCGGTTTCGCCGGGCTGACTGCCCATCTCGGCTCTCCGGAATCCCAAACTACCGCTACGGCAGGTGCTGCGCCGGCGGCTGTGTCGGAGCCCTTCGAGAGTTCGGATTCCTGCCGCGAATACAGCCCCTATCCGGACAGAGAGTGCTGACGAGGATTCTGACCGAAATCACCGGCATGGAAATCTATCGTCTTCAATGTGTTTCAGACGACAAGGAGAAGGATGATGACCGATGATATTGATTTTAATCTCGAGCGCTTCATCGATGCGCAGAACGGCGTTTACGATGGCGCCCTGGAAGAGCTCCGATCGGGGCGGAAGCGCTCGCACTGGATGTGGTTCATCTTCCCCCAGATTGCCGGGCTCGGCTCGTCGGCAATGGCCGAAAAATATGCGATCCGCTCGGTGGAGGAGGCCGCCGCCTATCTAGCCGATCCCATTCTGGGCAGTCGCCTCGTTCGCTGCGTCCAGGCCATCCTCTCGGTCGAAGGCCGCACGGCTCACGAAATCCTCGGTTCTCCGGATGATCTCAAGTTGCGTTCTTCCCTGACGCTTTTTGCAGCCGTCAGCGACGCCGGTTCGCGCTTTCATGAAGCGATCAACCGGTTCTACGACGGGAAGTTCGATGAACGTACGGTCGAAATCCTGAACGCCCTAACCTAGGGTCAGGAATTAGCCGCTAGGTGAGCGTTCCAGTTCGGCAATCTCCTCGGAGACTTCATTGATGCGCTCGCGCAGCTCAGAGTCCGTACCATCGTCGACTTCCTCCTCGCCGAAGCAGTTGCGCGCAACGTGAAGTTCAAGCTTGGCTTCCAGCTCGGCGCGCGTCGCATACAGACGATGGAGATAGGTGTAGTTCATATCTCTTCCGTTTCGATATTGAACTTAGACCCCGTTGGGAGAAACGATCTCGAAAATGGAAGGTTCCGATGCGGCCGCAACCTCAGCAGAGCGACGCAATTGCCGTGTTGCAGGCTTTTGAAAAGTGGCTGCAGCAGCCGCCGCTGCCCATCGCCTGCCGGGTGACGCGGGCGCCCTCGAACAGAAGCATCAGCGTATCGGCAAGAAGCTGCGGCTCGTGGGCTCCCGCGGCGGAACAGAGCGCGGCCAGGCGCTGACGCTGCCCGGCCTTGTGGCGTTCTATCACGTCATGGGCAGGATGCCCCTGCTCCTTCAGTTCGATTGCCGCATTGGCGAGATCGCAACCTGCCGGTTCGCCACTCAGACAGTCGGCGCGCGCCTGAACCCATGCGTCGAGTTGCGCGCGAGGATTACCCGGATGCGCCAGCTCGAGATCACGCCAAATCTGTTCGGCTTTTTCTGAGGCGCGGCGTAGCGTCTCGCAGACCAGTTCATCCTTCGAACCGAAATGCCGGTAGAGCGTCATCTTGTTCGTGAGTGCCGCGTCCGCGATCGCATCGACACCGATGCCGCGGATGCCATGCTCCCGAAAAAGCTCCGACGCCGTCGAAACGATGCGTTCCCTTGGGGGAATTTTCTCATCTGTGAGAGCTTGGGAGATGTCTTGCGAAGTTTCTGATTTTTTTACGGACGAAGTCCTTGACATCGATGTGACCGATCGGTAACAAATGAGCTGTTACTTACCGGTAACACCGCTGTTCGCCGAAGTCAATGCCGAGAGAGCTGGCGGCGGAGCGGAGCACGGGCGACTTGCCCACGAAAGGAGGAATGAGCCATGAGAAAGCGCAATGACCTGACGATATCCGAAGCCCTTCACGACCCGCTGATCGCCATGGTGATGCGCGCCGATGGCGTAAAGCTTGAAGAATTCAAGCAACTCCTTGAGACGGCAGCCCGCAAACGGGAATCCAAGGTAGGTAACTTTATTAATGCGATAGCCAACCGGAACGGCACGAACCCCGCGACGGTTTGCTGCTTCTGCTAGCTCCCCCGGGGACATTCCCTGCCCCGTGCGAAAGCCGCCGCCTTCCCCCAGCGGCGGCTTTCGCTGTTTTGGCACGCCTTACTGCTCGAAGAGCATATAATCGATCCGCTGCAAACGATCCGGATCGGCGATCGCTTCGATCCTTGAAATCTTGTCGCCATCAAAGGCGATTTTAACAACGATGAGCAGCTGATCCTGGATGCGGACGATGAAACCCAACCCGCCTTCCACGAAGGCAGGTAGCGCGCCGCGTGCCCGCCCGTTGAATGCGTTGGCAACCGCCTGTGAACCCTGCAGTTCGCCGATATCTCTCAAACGCACGGCCGTTGCATCGAGCGCGAAAACCACGTCGGGATGGAGAAGCGAAAGCAGCGCCTGGAAGTTGCCGTCGCGCGAAGCGGCTAGGAAGGCGCTGACGACCTTTTTCTTATTCTCGACGTCGGCCTCGCGCACCTCCGTCTTTCCCTGCACACGCCGGCGCGCACGGCTGGCGAGCTGCCGCGTGGCATCCGAGCTGCGGCCGATGATTGGTGCAATCTCATCGAAGGGCAGGTCGAACATGTCGTGCAGCACAAAGGCGACGCGTTCGGCCGGAGTCAGCTGCTCCAGCACGACGAGAAGCGCCACACCGACGGAATCTGCGAGCACTATTTCCCGCTCGGGGTCGGCAGACCTTCCCATATCCGCAATCGTGTCATGCACGGGCGGATCCAGCGGATCTTCGCGTCGCGATTTCTTGGAACGCAGCATGTCGAGGCAGATGCGAGCAACCACAGTCGTCAGCCATCCGCCGACATTGCCGATCTCACCTGTACCAGAGCGGCTAAGCCTGAGCCACGCCTCCTGAACCGCGTCGTCCGCTTCGGTGTGCGAGCCAAGCATGCGATAGGCCACCGCATTCAGATGCGTCCGGTACGCTTCGAACTGGTCGGTCAGAAATTTTTTCTCATCCATCGGTCACATCCTCCTCGCGTGGTCCGTCAACACCATGACGAACGAATGCAGGCCGATGTGACAGCGGCCGGCCTCGTCATCGCTGAACCGACGAAATAGACAAGGAGACATATCATGCAATCGAGAATGGGAAATCCGGCCGTCGTTCTTCCGGAAGCCATGCAGGCGCTCATGGCACTAAGCGACGTTCCTCTTAAGGTCGGGCTCTCTCCCAAGCTCCTGGAACTCGTCAGTCTGCGCGCTAGCCAGATCAACGGCTGCGGGGTTTGCGTCGACGGTCATCCGCGCATTGCCCGCAAGCTTGGCGAGACGGACGAGCGGCTTTTTGCGGTATCGGCCTGGCGCGAGGCGCCCTACTTCTCCGATGCCGAGCGCGCCGCGCTGGCCCTGACCGAGGCTGTGACTCGCCTCAGCGACCGCGCCGACCCCGTGCCAGACGGGATCTGGGACGAAGCCACGCGCCATTTCGACGGCAAGAGCCTCGCCGCTCTCGTCATCGCCATCGCCAACATCAATGTGTGGAACCGGCTGAACGTCGCCACCCGGCAGATCGCCGGCGAGTGGAAGCCCTGATCCAGCACCGGCCGCCGCTCGATGAAGCGGCGGCCGCGGAGCCTTGGGAGGCTTTGTCGACGTTTTTCAGATGATGCCGCCGCCACCGGCTGCCGAAGCGGGACGTTCGACGGAGACCTTCCTGCGATAATCGCTTGCCCGGTAAGTCGCGACCGGATCGATGGCACCGCCTGCACGGCGGCGGGCTTCGGCGAGGACCGGCTCCACATCGGCGCGGTAGGCGCGCTTCAGCGTCTCGGTCGCCATCAGCGCATCATTCTCATCCTGATAGCCGGACAGCGCCTTGCGGTCGACGATCAGCGCCTGCGCGTAGGCGCGGCGAATCTCGTTGGCGCTGTTGATCAGGCTCTCGATGGGATCGGTGACGTTATGCGACTGATCGATCATATGCGCCGGGCGGAAGTCCTTGACGCCCCGATGTTCGGCGTCGACCAGCTCGTTGAAAACCAGGAACAGGCGATAGGGCTCGATGGCCCCGGCATCGAGATCATCGTCGCCATATTTCGAGTCGTTGAAATGAAAGCCGCCAAGCTTTCCGAACTGGATCAGGCGGGCCACGATCATTTCAATATTCGTGTTCGGCGCGTGATGGCCGAGATCGACGAGGCATTGCGCCTTCGGCCCCAGCGTCTGTGCGATCAGGTAGTTGGTACCCCAGTCCTGCACCACCGTCGAATAGAAGGCGGGCTCGTACATCTTGTGCTCGGAGAAGAGCCGCCAGTCGTCCGGCAGCGCCTTGTAGATTTCCGCCATTGCGGCGAGATAGCGCTCGAAGGCCTTGGTGAAATTGCTCTGGCCAGGGAAGTTCGAGCCGTCGCCGATCCAGACTGTCAGCGCCTTCGAGCCGATCGCCTTGCCGATCTCGATGCATTCTAGATTGTGCTCGACCGCCTGAGCGCGCGTCGCGGCATCCGTATGGCTCAGCGAACCGTACTTATAGGAGTGCTTCTGGCCGGGCGCGTCGGAGAAGGTGTTTGAATTCATCGCATCGAAGCCCAGGCCCAGAGCATCGCCCTTGGCCCTCAGCTCCTTCGCGTCGGTCTTGTCCCACGGAATATGCAAGGAGACCGTCGGCGTTGCCTGCGTCAGTTGATGAATGACGGCGCAATCGTCCAGCTTGTCGAAGATGCCGCGCGGCTCTCCGGTTCCGGGAAAGCGGGCAAAACGCGTGCCGCCGGTGCCGACGCCCCAGGAAGGAACGGCAACGAAGAATTCGGAAACCTTCTTTGTGATGGCGTCGATATCGACGCCGCGACGGGAAAGCGTAGCGCCGAGCGCATCGTAATCTTCCTTGAGCGCTTTTGCGCGCTTGTCGTTTTCCTGCGCAATGACGTCCCGCGCGATCTTCAGTTCAGTCATGATTTCCTCCCGATATGTCGCCTTCTCTTCTCCCCTTGGGGAGAAGGTGGCCCGAAGGGCCGGATGAGGGGGCCTACTCACCGGAATACCCATGGGCCTTTCGCTACCCGTTCAAGGCACGCCTCACTTCGCTCGGCATCCCCTCATCTGCCCTAACGGGCATCTTCTCCCCGCTGCTGGGGAGAAGGGAAACTTTACCGCCCTACCGCGTAAAGCTCTGGGCGTTGCCGGCATCCACGTTGATGATGTTGCCGGTGGACTTCGCCGAAAGATCCGAAGCGAGAAAATAGATTGCTTCGGCAATATCTTCCGGGAAAACGTTAAGCTTCAGCATCGAGCGCTTGCGGTAATGTTCCTCAAGTTCGTCCACCTCGATCTTCGACGAGGCAGCGCGCTGTTCGCGCCATTCGCCACTCCAGATCTTGGAGCCGCGCAGCACCGCATCCGGGTTCACCGTATTGACGCGAATGCCTGCCTCTGCCCCCTCCAGCGCCAGGCAGCGGGCAAGATGGATTTCGGCAGCCTTCGCCGTGCAATAGGCCGCGGCGTTCGGCGAGGAAGCAAGACCATTCTTCGACGCGACGAAGACGACGTTGCCGCCGAGGGCCTGCCTGCGGAACAAGCGGAAGGCTTCGCGGGAGACCAGGAAATAGCCGGTCGTGAGAATGTCGATGTTCTTGTTCCACATCGAAAGCTCGGTGCTTTCGATCGGAGCGGAGGAAGCGATACCCGCGTTCGAAACGAGGATATCCACACCGCCGAACTCAACGCAGGCTTCCGCGAAGGACGAGATCACCGCGTCTTCCTTGGTGACGTCGAGCTTGACGCCGCGAACCGCATCGGCGCCGAACTGCTCGGCGAAATCAGCCTTCGTCGCCTCCAGTGCTTCCTGGTCGATGTCGGCCAGAACCACGCAGGCGCCCTCGCCTACCAGGCGCGCCGCCGTTGCACGGCCGATGCCGCCGGCGCCGCCGGTAACGAATGCCACCTTGCCGGCAAGGCTCTTCGGCTTCGGCATGCGCTGAAGCTTCGCCTCCTCGAGCAGCCAGTATTCGATATCGAAGGCCTCCTGTTCCGGCAGGCCCTGGTATTCAGAAACCGTCGAAGCGCCGCGCATGACATTGATCGCGTTGACGTAGAATTCGCTGGCGATGCGGGCGGTTGCCTTGTCGCGGGCAAAGGACAGCATGCCGACGCCCGGAACGAGGAAGATCACAGAGTTCGCATCGCGCATGGCGGGCGAATTGTCGTGCTTGCAGTCATTGTAATAGCGGGCGTAATCGGCGCGGTAGTCTTCCAACGCCTTGTCGAGGCCGGCAACGATCGCATCGATATCCGGTTTGGCCGGATCGAAATCGATGATCAGCGGGCGGATCTTCGTGCGCAGGAAGTGGTCCGGGCAACTGGTACCAAGCGCGCCGAGCGGACGAAGCTCCTTCGAATTGACGAATTCGAGCACCGCATCCTGATCGTCGAAGTGGCCGAGCTTGCGCTCCTGCTTGCCGATCCGGCCGCGGATTTCCGGCATCAGGCGGGCGGCGATGGCACGCCGCTCGGCAACCGGCAGGCTTTGCACCGCTGCTCCGCCGAAGATCGTCTTGTTCTCGGTCTGCTCGGCAAACCATTTGATTGCTGTGTTGATGATGTCGAGCGTCAGCGCGTAGCAGGCCTTGGCGTCATTCGCCCAGGTGAACAGGCCATGGCTTTCGAGAACCACGCCCTTGGCATTGGGGTTCGCCTTGACGAAAGCTTCGAGATCGAGACCGAGCTGGAAGCCCGGACGACGCCACGGCAGCCAGCCGATTTCATCGCCGAAGATCCGCTTTGTCAGTTCCTTGGAATTCTTGGAAGCGGCGATGGCGATGATCGCATCCGGGTGCATATGATCGACATGCGTAAAGGGCACGAACCCGTGCAGCGGCGTATCGATGGAAGCGGCGCGCGCATTCAGGTTGAACGTGCAGTGCGGCAGAAAGCCGACCATACGGTCTTCGTCTTCGACACCCTTGTAGATGCTCTTCAAGGACTCGAGCTTTTCCTGATAAAGCGTTGCGAAACCGTCGAGTTTGATCGTTCCGACGTCGCCGCCGGAGCCCTTGACCCAAAGAACCTTGACCTTCTCACCGGTCAGCGGATCGGTCTCCATCACCTTAGCGGAGGTGTTGCCGCCGCCGTAATTGGTGATGCGCTTGTCTGCACCCAAGAGATTCGAGCGGTAGAGCAGCTTGCCGGGCTCATCGAGCCTCGCCGCATAAGAGTCGTCCCAACGGTTCTCAAGAAGCCGGACGGTGGCTGCCATTTCATCCTCCCTTGTGTCTTCAGCGCGGACAAAATCCACGTTCCTTCCGATCATGGTATCGCTCATCAAAACGCGCGCTGTCAATCGAAAACGATCAAAAACCGTTATTGTGCAGCGCAATATGAATATTCTTGAGCGTTTTTGATTGACAGCTTTTAACGGATGCGAAATAAATATGACTAAGGGAGGAGCCCAATGCACGAACGCGAACGCCATCGCATCATCTTGAGCGCGGTACAGGAAAAGTCGGTCGTCACGATTCAGGACATTGCTGAATTGACCGAGGCTTCCGAGGCCACGATCCGTCGAGATATTGCGGCCCTCCATGTGCAGGGCAAGATCCGGCGCGTGCGGGGCGGAGCCGAAGCCGTGCATCCGCCGCAGCTCGGCAATCTTGCAGGGCGGCCCTTCAAGGTCTCAGAATCGCTCAATATCGATAAGAAGCGTGCAATTGCTCGCGCGGCCGTCGATCTCTGCGATCCGGGCGACGCCATCATCATCAATGGCGGCACCACGACGTTCCAGATGGTGCATTACATGTCCGGGCACCGCATGCAGGTCATGACGAATTCCTTCGCGATCGCCGAGCACTTGGTCAAGCACTCCAAGAACACGGTGACCGTGCCGGGCGGGGTCATCTATCGCGAGCAGAGCCTCATCCTGTCGCCCTTCGACAATGACGCGATCCGCAATTTCTATGCGAGGCGCTTTTTCATCGGCGCACAGGGCGTCGGCCCGCTTGGCGTGATGGAGGCTGACGCGCAGATTATTCAAAGCGAACAGAAGCTGATGCATCAGGCCGACGAACTCGTCGTCATGGTTGATTCCAGCAAGTTTCGCCGCCGGTCGAGCCTCATTCTATGCCCGCTCGATCGCATTTCGACGATCATCACCGATGATGGCATTACAGAGGAGGCCGTCAAGATGATCGAAGACGCAGGCGTTACGCTCGTGGTTGCGAGCGTCGGCCTGCAAGTTGTGAAGGAGGATTCCTCGTCGGTCGCATAAGAGGCGCCGGCGAGGTGTGAACAGTCGATTAACTGGGAGGATGAAAGCATGAAACTCGCAAGGAAACTCGCGGTGGGCGTAGCGCTCGCCGTCGTCATGATGGCAGGAGCTGCAAGCGCGGCTGACATGAAGATCGGTCTCGTCGTCAAGTCGCTCGGCAACGGCTTCTTCGACGCTGCCAACAAGGGTGCGCAGGAAGCCGCCAAGGAACTCGGCGGTGTCGAGATCATCTATACAGGCCCGACCGCACCGACGGCCGAAGGCCAGATCGAAGTCATCAATTCGCTGATCGCCCAGGGCGTCGATGCCATCGCGATTTCGGCAAACGACCCGGACGCCGTCGTTCCGGCCCTGAAGAAGGCTGCCCAGCGCGGCATCAAGGTCATCTCGTGGGACTCCGGCGTTGCTCCTGAGGGCCGCATTCTGCAGCTCAACCCGTCGTCCAACGAGCTGATTGGCAAGATGTGCCTGACGCTTGCCAAGGACCATCTCGACGGCGGCAAGGGTGATTTCGCCATCCTGTCGGCAACGTCGACCGCAACGAACCAGAACATCTGGATCGACCAGATGAAGAAGCAGCTCAAGGACTTCCCGGGCCTCAACCTCGTCACCACCGTCTACGGCGATGATCTTTCGGACAAGTCCTATCGCGAAGCCGAAGGCCTGCTGAAGTCCAACCCGAACGTCAAGGTCATCGTCGCTCCGACGACAGTCGGCGTGCTCGCCGCCTCCAAGGTCGTCGAGGACAAGGGCCTCGTCGGCAAGGTCTACGTGACCGGCCTTGGCCTGCCGTCCGAAATGGCCGGCGCGATCAAGTCCGGCGCGACGAAGGAATTCGCCATCTGGAACCCGATCGACCTCGGCTATTCGGCAACGCAGATCGCCTATCACCTCGTCAAGGGTGACGCTGACGGCAAGCCGGGCAGCGAGATCGAAGCCGGCCGCATGGGCAAGATCAAGGTTGGCGACAATGGCGAGGCCGCGATGGCCGATCCGTTCGTCTACAACGCCTCGAACATCGACCAGTTCTCGAAGGTCTTCTGATCGCAAATACCCCTTCTGGCCTGCCGGCCATCTCCCCCACAAGGGGGGAGAAAATCTGCACCGCCCCTCCCATCGCGAGCCTCGGCATCGCGGTGGGTCAAACCCCTCCCCCTTGTGGGGAGGGGTTGGGGAGGGGTTTTTAAGGTGAAACCAATGATGCCCGCCGCAACACAAAAGCACGATGCCAGCCCCATGCCTGAAGGTAATGCCATCCTGGAAATGCGCGGCATCTCGCAGATTTTTCCCGGCGTGAAGGCGCTCGACAACGTCAGTATTGCGCTCTACCCCGGCAAGGTCACGGCGCTGATTGGCGAGAACGGCGCGGGAAAATCGACGCTCGTCAAGATTCTGACCGGTATCTACAAGCCCAACGAGGGCGAAATCATCGTCGACGGGCAGCCTGTTACCTTCTCCACCGCACAAGCGGCGATCGACGCCGGAGTCACCGCGATCCATCAGGAAACAGTGCTCTTCGATGAGCTGACGGTTGCCGAAAACATCTTCCTCGGCCATGCGCCGCGCACGAAATTCCGCACCATCGACTGGAAGTCGATGAACAGCCTCTCGAAGGAACTGCTCACGTCGCTCGAAAGCAACATCGATCCGACGATCCGTCTGAAGGACCTCTCTATTGCGCAGCGTCATCTGGTAGCGATTGCCCGCGCGCTCTCGATCGAGGCCCGCATCGTGATCATGGACGAGCCGACGGCGGCTCTTTCCCGCAAGGAGATCGACGACCTCTTCCGCATCGTCCAGGGCTTGAGAGCCAAGGGCAAGGCGATCCTCTTCATCAGCCACAAGTTCGACGAACTCTATGAGATTGCCGATAACTTCGTCGTCTTCCGCGACGGCCGCGCCGTCGGAAGCGGCAAGCTCCAGGAGACGCCGCAGGACTCGATCGTAAAGATGATGGTCGGCCGCGACGTCGAAAACGTGTTTCCGAAGATCGCCGTCAATATTGGCGGCCCCCTCCTCGAGGTCCGGAGTTACTGCCACCGGACGGAATTCCGCGACATCTCCTTCACGCTTCGCAAGGGCGAAATTCTCGGCGTCTACGGCCTGATCGGCGCCGGGCGTTCGGAACTTTGCCAGTCGCTCTTCGGCATTACCAAGCCGCTCTCCGGTAAGCTTGTCCTCGAAGGCAAGGAGCTGTCGATCACCTCTCCCCATGACGCCATCCGCGCCGGGATCGTCTATGTGCCGGAAGAGCGCGGCCGCCACGGCCTGGCGCTGCCGATGCCGATCTACCAGAACATGACGCTGCCCTCACTCGGCCGCACTTCGCGCAAGGGCTTCCTGAAAGCGGCGAATGAATTTGCGCTCGCCCGCAAATATGCCGAGCGGCTCGATCTCAGGGCCGCCGCGCTTTCCGTGCCCGTCGGTACGCTTTCCGGCGGCAATCAGCAGAAGGTGGTCATCGGCAAGTGGCTCGCGACCAAGCCGAAGGTCATCATCCTCGACGAGCCGACCAAGGGCATCGATATCGGTTCAAAAGCGGCTGTCCACGGCTTCATCAGTGAACTCGCCGCCGAAGGCCTTTCGATCATCATGATCTCCTCCGAACTGCCGGAGATCATCGGCATGTCGGATCGCGTGCTGGTGATGAAGGAAGGTCTTTCGGCGGGCCTCTTCGAGCGCGCTCAGCTTTCGCCAGAGGCGCTGGTGCGGGCGGCGACCGGAAATGCATGAGGTGAAAGCATGTCAAGACTGATCAGAAAGCGCGAAACCCTGCTTTTCCTCATCATCGTCGCGATGATCGCGATCTTCTCGACGCGCGCTTCGGATTTCGCAACGCCATCGAACCTCGCCGGCATCTTCAACGACACGTCGATCCTGATCATCCTGGCGCTGGCGCAAATGACGGTGATCCTGACGAAGTCGATCGACCTCTCGGTTGCCGCCAATCTCGCCTTCACCGGCATGGCGATCGCGATGATGAACGCCGCCTATCCGGGTATTCCGCTGATCGTGCTGATCGTTGCCGCGATCGCCATCGGTGCGTGCCTCGGCGCCATCAACGGTTTCATGGTCTGGGCGCTCGAAATGCCGCCGATTGTCGTGACGCTCGGTACGCTCACCATTTACCGGGGCATGGCCTTCGTGCTCTCCGGTGGCGCATGGGTGAACGCGCATCAGATGACGCCGATCTTCCTTTCGGTGCCGCGCACGCCGATCCTCGGCCTGCCCGTCCTGAGCTGGGTCGGGATCATCATCGTAGTGCTGATGTATGTGCTGCTGAAATACACCCAGTTCGGCCGCTCGGCCTATGCGACCGGCGGCAACCCGACGGCCGCCGTCTATGCCGGTATCGACACCGGCTGGACGAAATTCCTCGCCTTCGTGCTTTCCGGCGCGCTGGCGGGCCTCGCGAGCTATCTCTGGGTTTCCCGTTACGCGGTTGCCTATGTCGATATTGCCAGCGGTTTCGAGCTCGACAGCGTCGCAGCCTGCGTTATCGGCGGCATCTCGATTGCCGGCGGCGTCGGTTCGGTGATCGGCACCGTGCTCGGCGCCCTCTTCCTCGGCGTCATCAAGAACGCCCTGCCGGTCATCGGCATCTCGCCCTTCACGCAGATGGCGATCTCGGGCACCGTCATCATTCTCGCCGTCGTCTTCAATGCCAGACGCGAGCGCAGCCGCGGCCGCATCATCCTGCGCGACAAGGCAGCAGCAGACACTCCAGCCGAGGTGGCCGCATGAGCACCGTTTCCGCCCCGACCGAAAAACGCGTCATTCCCGATCGTCTCGGCACCCCGTTCCGCCGGATCATGTCCAGCTGGGAAGTTCTGCTCTTCGGCGTCGCCGTGCTGATCTTCATTTTCAATTCCCTGGCGTCGCCCTATTTCCTGAACGCTTGGAACCTCTCGGACGCGACCTTCAACTTCACCGAAAAGGCGATGATCGCCTTTGCTATGGCGCTGCTCGTCATTGCCGGTGAGATCGATCTCTCGGTCGCCGCCATCATCGCGCTTGCCTCGACCGCCATGGGCGCGGCGGCGCAAGTCGGCGTCGGCACAGCCGGACTTGTGTTGATTGGCATCGGCACCGGCCTGCTCTGCGGGATTTTCAACGGCCTCCTCGTCTCCGTGCTGAAACTGCCGTCGATCGTCGTCACCATCGGGACAATGAGCCTGTTCCGCGGCATTTCCTATATCGTGCTCGGCGATCAGGCCTATGGCAAATATCCCGCCGATTTCGCCTATTTCGGCCAGGGCTATGTCGTCTGGGTGTTCTCCTTCGAATTCGTGCTCTTCATCGTCTTGGCAGCCGCCTTTGCGGTCCTTCTGCACGCGACGAATTTCGGCCGCCAGATCTATACGATCGGCAGCAATGATTTTGCCGCCCGCTTTTCGGGTATTCCCGTCGAACGCGTGAAGTTCATCCTCTTCATGCTGACCGGCGTCATGAGCGGCATTGCAGCGGTCTGCCTCACCTCGCGTCTCGGTTCCACCCGCCCGTCGATCGCCCAGGGATGGGAACTCGAAGTCGTGACCATGGTCGTGCTCGGCGGCGTCTCGATCCTCGGCGGCTGCGGAACGATAGTGGGGGTCGTCATCGCCGCCTTTGTGATGGGCCTTGTCACCTTCGGACTCGGCCTGCTCAACGTGCCGGGCATCGTCATGTCGATCTTCATCGGCCTGCTGCTCATCATCACCATTGCCATTCCCATCATCGCCCGACGCATCAAGGCCATGAGCTCCCGATGACCCTCGAAAAACACGCCTTCAAGATGAAGCTCAACCCAGGCATGGAAGCCGAATACAGGAAGCGGCACGACGAGATCTGGCCGGAACTTGTCGAACTCCTGCACAAATCCGGCGCCAGCGATTATTCCATCCATCTCGACCGCGAGACAAACACCCTCTTCGGCATGCTGACACGTCCGCAGGACCACACGATGGCGAGCCTGCCGGACCATCCCGTCATGAAGAAGTGGTGGGCGCACATGGCCGACATCATGGAAACCAACGCGGACAATTCGCCCGTCCAGAGCGACCTCGTCACCGTCTTCCACATGCCATGAGCGACGCGCCAAAATACCGCCGGATCGCCGTTCTCGATATCGGCAAGACCAATGCGAAGGTCGTCGTTCTCGACGCTGCAACGGGTGCCGAGATCGCCGTCGCGAAGATAGCGAATACCGTCCTCAAGGATGGCCCTTACCCGCACTACGACGTGGAAGCGCTCTGGTCGTTCACGCTCGATGCCTTCCGACGCTTCGCGAAGGAGCCGGGCTTCGACGCCATCTCGATCACCACGCACGGCGCATCTGCGGCGCTGCTTGGCCCGGATGGCAAGCTCGCCATGCCGGTTCTCGACTACGAGCATGAATATCCGCAGGACATCCGCGATGCCTATACGGCCCTTCGCCCTTCCTTCAAGGAAACCTATTCACCGCGCCAGTCGATGGGACTGAATGTCGGCGCCCAGCTTCACTATCAGAAGAGGGCTTTTCCTGCGGAATTTGCAAGGGTGGCGACCATCCTCACCTACCCGCAGTATTGGGCGGCGCGGCTGACTGGTGTTGCGGCCAACGAAGTGACGTCGCTTGGCTGCCATACCGATCTCTGGAACCCGAAGCGCGGCGAATATTCCTCGCTGGTCGACACGCTCGGCATCCGCAATCTGATGGCGCCGATCCGCTCGGCCTTCGATGCGCTTGGTCCCGTGCTGCCGCAGATCGCCTCCGGCATTGGTGTCTCTACTGACATTCCGGTCTATTGCGGGATCCATGATTCCAACGCCTCGCTGCTGCCGCATCTCGTGACGCGCGAGGCGCCGTTTGCGGTCGTCTCGACCGGAACCTGGGTGATCAATTTCGGAGTGGGTGGCGATCTTGACCGTCTCGACCCATCACGTGATGCGCTTGCCAATGTCGATGCCTACGGCCGTGCGGTGCCATCCTCCCGCTTCATGGGCGGCCGCGAATTCGAGATTCTTTCCGCAGAAATCGGCGATGTTCCCTTGGGACATGTCAAGGCGGCTCTCGGCGAAACCATTTCAAAAGGCGTGATGCTCCTCCCGAACGTGGCGTCAGGTTCCGGGCCGTTTCCCGGCCGAGAGAAGCGCTGGCTGAATACGGATAATGCAGACGCTGCGGAGCGCTATGCCGCGATGTGCCTCTACCTTGGCTTGATGAGCGAGGCCTGCCTTGGCC